>JAILPF010000017.1 GCA_024699575.1 Acetatifactor sp.
GTCTGTCCGGAAACATCCGTTTTCCCTGAGCAGATAAGAAGTTTTCCAATATCTTGTCTCGGATAATAATCCCGATTCTCTTCCTCCGGTATAAGGAACTCTAAATTGCTGCATTGCGCACGAAGCCGTTTTATCATTCCTCTGAAATTGCATTCCAGCTTTTGCAGCAGAGTCTGCCCTTCCCTCTCCATGATGTTTAACGCATTTTCAATGCTTGCCATCAGTACATACGACGGACTGCTGGTCTGATATATCTGCAAATAACGCTTCAGGATTTCTCGTTGGACGAGTTCTCCGCGCACATGTATAAGGGCAGTCTGTGTCATAGCAGGCAATGTCTTATGTACGCTGTGAATCACCAAGTCAGCACCTGCTTGTATACTGTTACATCCCAATGACTGATCCCATCCTAAATGCGCTCCGTGAGCTTCGTCCACAATCAAAGGGATTGCTCTGCGATGTACAATGTCCGCAATCCTGCGCACGTCGGCAACTCGTCCCTCATAGGTCGGAGACACAATCAGCACGCCGTCTGCATCAGGATGCTTT
Organism: Acetatifactor sp.; assembly: GCA_024699575.1. GTDB lineage: Bacteria > Bacillota > Clostridia > Lachnospirales > Lachnospiraceae > Acetatifactor. The sequence continues at coordinate 550 of JAILPF010000017.1, forward strand.
TTCAGAGCCTCTTCCACCTCTTCCGGAGTAACCGCCTCTGCAATTTCAGCATTCGCAATCAAAGAAGGATAAATATAACTTAATTTCAATTGTCTGAGATAAGCTGCATGATAAGCAGATTTATGACAATTTCTTGTCATAAGGAGGTGTCCGCCAAAGGGAATTGCAGCACTGATCGCACTGAGAATACCGGAAGTACTTCCGTTTACCAAATAGAATGTTTCATCTGCACCATATAGCTTTGCCGCCCGTTGCATCATTTTTTTCAGTATGTCTTCCGGATGATGCAGATTATCGAATCCCGGAATTTCTGTAATATCAAGTCTTGCGATATCTAACGGCATCTCCCCAAAAATTCTTCGCTTGTGCCCCGGCATATGATACGGATATGTATCTGTTTTGCTATACTCATCTAGAGTTTCATACAAAGATTTCAACTTAGTTTTCCTTTTTTTCTTGCTTGGGCTTTTCCGATTCCACCACAGTCGCCCCATGTCCCTTGTGAATATGCAATGTTTCCATCAATGAACACCATTTATCCGCCATGGTAACAATCCACGCCTCTCTGCACATCGGTGGAACAGGTGTAAGAGGCCACATATGTTTCCTGATAATTTCCATCTCTATAGGAGTCAGTTCATACTCTTTTGAGGCGTTTCCCAACGCTCTTCCCGGATGGTAAAATCCGTGTAGTCTATGCGGATTGATTTCATCCTTTTCATGCCAGTCATACAAAAAGTAATCGTGCAGTAATGCCCCCCGAATCAATTCATCTTCGCTACACACTACTCCCAGCTTTCTGCTCAGTGCCAGACTATACCGCGCAACTGACAGGCAATGTGCGTTGACCGTAATATTCCCATGCTGAATGTGTTGCTTCGTAGAACGAAAATTCGGTGAGCTTAGGATATCGTGCCCAACTTCCTTAATCCGATGGTTCAACTCGCGGTGCTTTTTGTAATTGTGTTTCCATTTTTCAGCCAGTCGTTCCGAACGACCATGTCGCTTTTTTTGCATTGTAATCCCTCTAAATACATCAATAGTAACAAATCACCGGGAACCCTGTGGAAACATAGTCATAAATCTCTTTCGCCTTGCCAAGCGGCAGATTAATGCACCCATGGGAGCCACTTGTCTGATATATTTCTCCTCCGAACTGTCTTCTCCATGTCGCATCATGCATACCGATGTTGCCGTTAAAAGGCATCCAGTAGCTGACCGGTGTCTCATAATTATCCCCTCTGAGCACTGCATTTTTCGTCTTATATGTCACTCCAAAAATTCCTCCGGGGGTTCCACATCCATTACTCATATTACCGGAAACAAAATCTGTCTCCAATGCAAGTCCACCATTTTCATATAGGAAAAGATGTTGATTGCTGAGATCAACTTCGACATAAGAAGAACCTATATCGTCACTGCCTTTGCATACTGCAGTAACCGCATAAATCGGTTCTCTTTCCTCTGTTTTGCCTGCATAAATAAGTTTTAGCAATTCTTCTGTCTCATCTGCCCTACTGACTTTCCATCCGTATCTGCTATTCACAATTGTGATTTCAGCTCCTCCAGTGGTGTGAAATTTTCTTTTTCTACCATATGTATCCAATTCTGTTGATGTAGCTGCGATAAAATCCGCAACCGCTTCCTCATCCAGAACAGGGGCATTATTTTCGATAGTAATCCATTGGCTAATCTGATTACCGTCTACATCAACCTCCGTCCCATGCCAGTCATATTTCACGGAAGCAGACACCCACTGATTCATTTTTTCAAGAGCTGACTGTAGCTTTGCATCGTCTTCCTTCACTTTCGCCTCTTCGTAACAGCCCTTTTCCACTAAATCTAATGAACTCTGCCCGCTCAAGATTGCTTCCTCTATCAGGTTCAATACAACTTTTTTATCTAACTGAGTGCCCAATGTGTGTGGGATTATTGCATAACCGTTTCCAGACTTAGAGTATTCACTGATGTACGCATCCTCCGGTGCCTCCATGTTCTCTTCTTGTAAGGCAGCCCATTCGTTCAAGCTGTATTTCAGCGCTGCCTCATCAAAGCTCACGCTCTGCTCCAAATGATAAATGTTATTTACTCCAAACAATGCTTCAAACCAAAGAAACTGATTCTGTTGTCTCATTAAACCAGTTAACTCATCGCTTACATCACTCAGTTTCAAATCCACATCGCTACTATTCAAAACTCCCAGTTCTATGGATTCGCCGGATGCGTTTCTTCCTGCAACAGTCAGTTCATAAGAATAGCCCCTTGCATCAATCAGCATCATCGCCTCTCTTGCCTCAAGGTTGCTACAATCAATTTCATTGATAACTGTTCCGGAAATAAAGTGAGTATTGTAATAATATGTAATACCGCCATAAGTTGCTAAAATTGTAAAAATAACAACGACACAGAAAATAGTAAAAAATTTTTTCTTTTTATTTTTTTGCTTCCCTTCTGACGATGTATTCCCAGCTTGTGAGTCCTTTGCATTTTCTCCTTGTTCTATTTTTTCTTTGTTTTCCATGATTACTTCTCCTGGTATATCTTTCGCTAAATCTTTTTCTTTCTTATGCGCTCATTATAGCATGATATGACGTAAAAAAATAGCATAAAACAACCGAAAATCTATGCTTTACGCCACTTTTATACATACGATATGCACACTTTCCTATACGCTCGGGCAAAACCAAATGCCTGCTTCGCAGTCGCTTGTTTTTGCTCCGAGCGTATAAAAAAACAGAACCAGCTTAATTGGTTCTGTTCAAATCATTATGAGTGAGGCATCGGGGATTCGAACCCCGGACAACTTGATTAAAAGTCAAGTGCTCTACCGACTGAGCTAATACCCCAAGCAAAAACAAATATTTTTAGATATTGCAAATGCCCAGAACCGGAATCGAACCAGTGACACGAGGATTTTCAGTCCTCTGCTCTACCAACTGAGCTATCTGGGCATAAATAAACTGCCGAAGCAGCTATATGAAAGTGCATTGGCATCACCAATATACACTGAGTAGCGGGGACAGGATTTGAACCTATGACCTTCGGGTTATGAGCCCGACGAGCTTCCAGACTGCTCCACCCCGCGTCAATTATATACTCAATCAATTCTATGATTGCTTGAGTTCAATGGATGGAGGTGGATTCGAACCACCGAAGCAATTTGCAGCAGATTTACAGTCTGTCCCCTTTGGCCACTCGGGAATCCATCCATATGGAAATAAATCCATTAAAGCCGATGATCGGACTCGAACCGATAACCTGCTGATTACAAATCAGCTGCTCTGCC
>JAILPF010000050.1 GCA_024699575.1 Acetatifactor sp.
AACCGAAGATAAATAACTGGTGATACTGTTCATTTTCCCTGTTATCATCAACACTCCCATTAAAACCATCAATGCTCCGCCAATTTTAACAGTATACTTCACCACGTTTCTGTGTTTTCCAAAAAACTCCAGCAAAGAAGTCGTGAATAGTCCCACTAAGAGGGAAGGGATAATATAACCTAACGTATAGACACCAATCAATAGAAATCCTGTCATCTGCGAAGCTGCTGACGCAGCCATCAATAGCACACTTGAAAGGGTGGGACCAACGCATGGTGTCCACGCGAAGCTTAACACGAACCCCATAAGTAATGCCGTCCATGGAGACATTGTCATTTTTTCCAGATGGAATGGGAGTCTACGCTCCTTATTTAATACGTCAACCGTTCCAAAAAGTCCAAGCTGATATAATCCAAACATTACAATTATCACGCCGCCGATACGGGCAAACAGATATTGGTTTCCACTGAAAAACTTACCGATTGCAGTCATGCCAAAACCAAGCAAAAAGAAGGCAAAGCTGACTCCCAGCACAAAGAAAAAGGTGTTTAGCATTACCTTTTTTCTATCATAATGATTTCGTCCGTCATCTCCGGAAGAAACCGTTCCACCCGCCAGATACCCCATGTACAGTGGCAAAAGCGGTAACACACATGGGGAAAAGAAGCTCAAAAGTCCCTGTACAAAAACAGTAATCACAGGAACACTTACATCAATTGATAAATTCATAAAAAACGTTACTACCTCTCTATTCTGCCTTATCGAAAGGCTGCACTCCATTCCGTTTAAAAACAATTTTCAGGAAAATAGGCATCAGCAAAAAAATCAGGACAAATCCAACCGGCATACTCACAAGCAACGCTTTCCCCAACATTGGAAGATACGGAATTTGTGCTCCATGTACAGTAGCCTGCATATAATTCAGACTGACCATAATCACAGTGATAAACGGAGTATAAATCAAGTCAGAAATAAATGCTTCAAAGCAACGTGTTCCGATTTTACGCGGTGCAAGTCCAAGCTTACCACAAAGTAAATCCGTAATCTTCTTTAAAGGTACCAGGAAACCAATCAATAAGCTGACAATCAGGCTGACAAGGAAACTAATCAAAAAACCAATCACAGTAAAAACTCCCGCGCTTAAAAGACCTGTAAGTGACAAGCAAAAGCTCAGTGCAATTCCCATCAGAATATTCATTTCACGCACGATTTTTTTCATCTGTTCCATCGTATTCACCTTTTCCCTTCCTGAATCCGGAATACAAATTGACTGTAACATATCCCAACATACTTTACCGTGACAATGTCACAAAGCTAGTTGGAGTCGCTACTCTCAATTACCGTTCTCACAAGCTGCCATGCAATACTTCCCTCGCGCAGTTTCGAAAGAGCTTCCTCAAATTTAACCCACTCCACTGCATCTACTTCCCCAGAGAGCTGAAACTCTTTCTTCTTAACATTAGCTTTATATCCTAACATCAGCATTTCTCTTTTGGGATACGGATAGCTTTGAATAAATTCAAGGTTCTCCACGTCCTGTCCGATTTCCTCTTTCACTTCACGGATAACTGTGGCTTCTGCAGACTCGCCAAGCTTCATAATGCCGGCAACACAGACATAATTTGCTGTGGAAACATAGTTCTGCCTAAGGAGTGCCACCTCTCTTTCCTCGTTTACCACCGCTGCGATAATGCTGGTTGTAAACATATCCCAAAGAGGGATTTTACACTGATCGCAATAGGGTATCATTCCCTCGTCGCCAATCTCTTTTTCAATCAATTTTGTTCCGCAGTGCGGACAGTACGTAAAATGCATAGCAACTCTCCTCTCATCCTGTTTTATTCTTTTGCCAGCCACCCAAGTACTCTTTCATTAAAATCTTTTGCCTGTTCATATAACCCATGGCTTAGCTCTTCATAGATATATAATACGCTGCCCGGAATTTTGTCTGCCAATTCCTTAGACGCCTCCACACCGAGCACCATATCCTGTCCGCCTCCGATTACATAAGTCGGGCAGGTGATTTGATGTATCTGCTCACGTGCATCGTAAGACAGGCAGGCCTTACAAAGAATCTGAAATCTGGAAAAATCTTTCGGTTTACTGAAATCGCTTAGAATCCTATACATACCCACGCTTTTTTTCAGATAATCTCCGGTATACGATCTCATTGCGGTATCCAGCATAATCTTTCGGTACTGACCTTGTTTCGACATCTCAAGCCAGTCATTCAATGCCTCTTCCATGATGGGTGTTATTCCAGGTGACGTTACCACCAGCACCAGTTTAGAAACCTTTTCAGGAAAGTGAACCGCCAACTGCTGGGCTATCATTCCGCCTTGAGATACCCCAAACACATCAGCCTTCTTCAGGCCGATTTTATCCATCATCCGGGCAATATCCTCCGCCATATTCTGAATGGAAAAACCACTCGGAAGGGGATTCCTTCTACTGAATACATACACACGATATTTTTCAGCAAACGTTCTATACAAGATGGAAAATGGAATTGCCATTCCCTTTGCAGTCTTAAATCCATCACCCACACCGGGTATCATTATCAAATTATCTTTTCCCGTACCGAAAGAAATATAATCAAAATGGTCTCCATCCAAATCCAAGTGTTCATTTCTAGCTGAAAGCATCGGTTTTCTCCCCCTTAGTTTGTGATTTCACTTTCTATTGCCAGACAAGCTCCGTATAATCTTTGTTCATCCAGTCCATATAGAATGAGTCCTCTTGGAATCCCTGCAACTCAGGATTTGTCTTTTACCCTTACATTGACTCTTTTTATAGTTTTTCCAATATGCAGTCAATCACATTACGTCTACAATTTGACTCATTCAAACCAAAAAGGTATTTGAGTCATACTCAACTGCCATTC
>JAILPF010000070.1 GCA_024699575.1 Acetatifactor sp.
TTCTGTCAGGAGCTGATGATGCGCTTTATGAGCAGAAGAACCGACAAAAAGGACAGGTGTGCTTCGGCAGGGTCTAGGAAGCCCGTGAGAAGATTGCCCGGAGTGATCAGTTTTTTTATAAAAATGTAGTGGAAGGAGAAACGGAAAGTGAAACTTGTATTGGTTGGTGCCGACCATGAGGTGACGGGAAGCTGTCACTATCTGGAGGTTGGAGATAAGCATATTTTGGTGGATTACGGTATGCAACAGGGTATAGAGGTGTTTGAACGTGCACCGTTGCCTGTTGCGGAAGCTATGATTGATTATGTTTTTTTGACGCATGCACATGTGGACCATTCAGGCCTTCTACCGCTTTTGTATGCACATGGCTTTAGGGGACAGATTTTTACCACAGATGCATCTGCGGATTTGTGCAGTATTATGTTGCGTGACTGTGCACACATTCAGATGATGGAATCGGAGTGGAAAAAAAGAAAGGCAAAACGCGGAAGTGACATTCCAACACAGGAGCCCCTTTATAACATGGAGGATGCGGACGGTGTAGTTAAAAGGATTGTGTCATGTCATTATGATCAGATTATTGATGTATGTGAGAATGTGAAAATCCGATTTACAGATATAGGGCATCTTCTTGGCTCAGCCAGCATAGAAGTTTGGTTGTCAGAAAACGGTACAGAGAAAAAAATAGTTTTTTCCGGTGATATAGGTAATAAAAATCAGCCGTTACTCAAAGACCCGATTCCCACAAGAGAGGCGGATTTCGTTGTGATGGAATCTACCTACGGGGACAGACTTCACGGTGCGGCTCAGGGGGATTACGTTGAGGAACTGACCGGTATCTTGAAGGAAACCTTTGACAGAGGAGGAAATGTGGTAATTCCGTCCTTCGCTGTCGGCAGAACCCAGGAATTGCTGTATTTCCTTCGAAAAATCAAGGTCGGTCGTCTGGTGTAAGGACATGAAGACTTTAATGTCTATGTGGATAGTCCTTTGGCGGTTGAGGCAACACAGATTTTTAATGAAAACAGACTGGAATGTTTTGATGAAGATGCGATGGAGCTTGTAAATGCAAACATTAACCCTATTGGTTTTGCTGGATTGAAGCTTGCAATTACCAGTGAAGAATCCAAGGAAATCAATTTTAATGATAAGCCGAAAGTCATTATCTCCGCATCCGGTATGTGTGAGGCGGGACGTATCAGACATCATCTCAAACACAATCTATGGAGACCGGAATGCACGATTCTGTTCGTTGGATATCAGGCTGTCGGGACATTGGGCAGAAGTATTATAGAGGGTGCACATGAGGTGAAGCTTTTCGGTGAGACTATTCAGGTACGTGCCGAAATCAGACAGCTTCACGGATTGAGCGGTCACGCGGACAGAGACGGTCTGGTGGAGTGGATTTCTGCTTTTGAGGAAAAACCCAAGAAAGTGTTTATCGTACACGGTGAGGACAGTGTCTGTACATCCTTTGCCGAGTATTTGAAGATTGAGCATGGACAGCGTGCATATGCACCCTATAGTGGAACGGAGTTTAATCTTATCAGCAATAAGTTTGAATACGAGTCTGCACCTGTGCCCGTTAAGAAGAAAGCGCGTCCTGCATCCGGTGTCTATGCAAGACTTCTGGCGGCGGGGCAAAGACTGCTTGCTGTTATTGCAAAGAACGATGGGCTTGCTAATAAGGATATGGCGAAGTTTGCAGACCAGATTAACGCCCTCTGTGATAAGTGGGAGTAAAAAAACAGAAAGATTGGAGAAAGTAAAAATGAGTTACGCAGATCAGGTTTTTATAAATATGTGTAAGGATATTTTGGAGAATGGAACCAGCACGGAGGGAGAGAAGGTAAGACCTCATTGGCCGGACGGAACACCAGCGTATACCATTAAGAAATTCGGGGTGGTGAATCGGTATGACTTATCTAAGGAATTTCCAATAATGACACTGAGAAAGACAGCGTTAAAATCCGCAACCGATGAAATACTTTGGATTTGGCAGCAGAAGTCTAACAATATTCATGATTTGCACAGCCATATCTGGGATGAGTGGGCAGATGAGGACGGCTCCATCGGTAAGGCATACGGATATCAATTGGGTGTGAAGCATCAATATCGTGAGGGAATGATGGATCAGGTGGACAGAGTGATTTATGATTTGAAGAATAATCCCTTCAGCCGCCGGATTATGACAAACATTTATGTGCATCAGGATCTTCATGAGATGAATCTCTATCCCTGTGCTTACAGCATGACTTTTAATGTGACTCAGAAGCCGGGAGATGAAAAGCTGACACTCAATGCCATTTTGAATCAGCGTTCTCA
>JAILPF010000082.1 GCA_024699575.1 Acetatifactor sp.
GTATTATGAATCAATATACCCCGCTTCCCCATGTTACCAATATTCCGGAATTATCCAGGCGCGTCACGGAAGATGAGTATCATCGGGTTCTTAAATTTGCTGAACAAATCGGTATCGAGAATGGATTTTATCAGGAGGGCGAGACCTCTCTGGAAAGCTTTATACCTCCCTTTCATTTCGAGGGAATCCTTTCCAATGATTAATTATATTTCTATTCTCATCAGGTAATATCCATAGTCCCCTGTCTGCGCCGGTTCATGCTTACACTCAAAATTCTCAAAGCCGAACATGACTGCCACCTGTTTTTCTCTGTCGAAAAATGCCCCCGGCACTCCGATATAGAATCGGTTTTCTCCATGGTAGTCCACTTTTTTCAGGATTAAATGCCTGTAATTATAATAGCCATGCAACAGGAAACTGTTATTTGCCTTTTTATAAAACTTATCCGGCAATATCACAAAATCTTGCGGCCCGATAGAAAGATACTCTCTCTCATCCTGAAAGGGTCTCACATGGGGATAAATTGCGGAAAGCTGTGTCCATTTATTGTCATATAACATTTTCTCCGGATTCTGTTCCGACGTTTGTGGCTGCGTCTGCGTTGATTCCCGCGGTTTGGTGCCCTCCTGTTTAGGTTCCTCCTGCTTCTTCTCAGCAATATAGAGTGTTTCTCCATTCTGCCTGTCCTTTAATTTCCCATGTATTATGCTGTTTCCCTGCATTTTCACACAAATATCCGTCACAGAATCATATGACAATCCTTTGCCATCCAGATTGGAAAACAGAAGTCCTCTTATTATCAAATTCCCCTCCCCATTTTGCAGCTGTATCTTTCCTATTGAGAATTCATTTCTTCCTGCCTTCAGATTCACCTCAGCTATTCCTTCTCTCACATTTCGAAGTCCGCGGAGAAATATATGCATATCCAAATACTTGTCCCGTACCTCTACCTTTACAAAACCGGCCGGGCATCTGGTCTGGGCATCAATATCATAATTCAGATAAATAATTTTTCGTTCATATCTCATAAAAAAGCCCCCGAATCTACCAACTGTTCCACTACGGAATACAGTTATGTATATTCAGGGGATTCTCCTTAATATTCCTGTTCGTCCAAATATTTCATATAATTTACAACCATTAACGCAATCTTAAAGGTAAGCGCATCGTCAAAGCTGCGCACATCCAAACCGGTACTGCGCTGAATCTTCTCCAGACGATATACCAGTGTATTTCTATGTACAAACAATTGTCTGGAAGTCTCAGACACATTCAGGTTGTTCTCAAAGAACTTGTTCAATGTCATCAACGTCTCTTCGTCCAAATCTGTCAGCACGTTATCACCGAATATTTCATCAATAAATATCCTGCACAAGTTTACCGGAAGCTGATAAATTAATCGCCCGATTCCAAGGGAAGAATATGCCATCACATACTTCTCTGCATAGAATATCTTCCCGACATCCAATGCCATCTTCGCTTCCTTATAGGATTTCGACACATCCTTTAACTCCTGCACAACTGTTCCATATGCAACACGCACATTCGTCATCGCCTCTGCATTCATCAACGTCACAATCGTATCCGCTATACTCTGAAGGTTCTCCGGTGAACTGTCGCCCTCTAAAGCCTTAATCAGAATCACACTGTGCTCATCCACCGCTGTAATATAATCGCCTGCCTGTGAAGAAAACATTCCTTTCAAAAGCTCTGTGGCAAAGCTATCCTTTTCATTCTGTGTCTCCACCAGAAAAATTGCTCTGGGCACATTCACTTCAATATGAAGCTTCTTCGCTCTGTTATAAATATCCACCAAAAGCAGATTATCCAACAAGAGATTTTGGAAAAAATTGTTTCTGTCATAGCGCTCTTTATACGCAATAATGAGATTCTGAATCTGGCAGACTGCAATTTTTCCTACCATATATACGTCATCGTTCGTTCCATAAGCAACCAGAACATACAACACATCTCCGTCATCCAGTATCTTTAACAGATGGTTGGCACCTATCACCTGACTATCCGCCGGTGAATATGCAAACCCGCTGATCAAGTCACCTGTGATCTCACTTTTTTCCATAGTTGAAGCTACAGTCATACCTGTCAAATCATAAACCGCCAAATCAACCTTCGTAATTGCTTTTAACTCGTCCAGACTCGTCTGAATTGTTTGACTTGAAATCATATTTTCCACGCCTTCCTATTTTCATCTGCTCAAATTGCATAAATCGAAAAATAGGGGTGCTGTCTCCAGCACCCCCTGAATGTCATAACTAGTTGGTGATAACCTGCTCGGTCTCTTTGTCGAATACATGAATCTTCTCAACATCGAAAGCGAACTTAACAGCATCGCCAGGTCTTGCAGTTGTACGAGAATCAACTCTTGCAGTGATCGGGAACTCTTCCAGATCAAAGTACAGATAAACTTCTGCACCAAGAAGCTCGTAAACTTTGATTGTAGACTCAAATACACTTTGAGGAGAAGCCTCGATGTACATTTCGGAATCGTATACATCCTCAGGACGGATACCAAAGGTAACAACCTTTCCTTCATAACCGCCATCGATAAGCTTCTTGGATTTTGCAGGAGGAAGAGGAATGCTGTGTCCACCAATCTCCAGGCTTGCAACATCACCGTTAACTCTAACGGTAGCATCCAGGAAGTTCATCTGAGGAGATCCCATGAATCCTGCAACGAACAGGTTCTGAGGTTTCTCATACAGGTTCTGAGGAGTATCTACCTGCTGGATAACACCATCTTTCATAACTACGATTCTGGTACCAAGGGTCATAGCCTCTGTCTGGTCATGTGTAACGTAGATGATGGTGGTGCCCAGTCTCTGATGCAATTTAGCAATCTCGATACGCATCTGTACACGCAGCTTAGCATCCAAGTTGGAAAGAGGCTCATCCATAAGGAATACCTTAGGATTACGAACGATTGCACGTCCCATAGCAACACGCTGTCTCTGACCACCGGAAAGAGCCTTAGGCTTACGATCAAGGAGAGGAGTCAGGTCAAGAATCTTAGCTGCTTCTCTAACCATCTTATCAATCTCATCCTTAGGAACTTTTCTTAATTTCAGACCAAATGCCATATTGTCATATACAGACA
>JAILPF010000116.1 GCA_024699575.1 Acetatifactor sp.
TTATTATCTCTTTCCTTTCTCCTGTAGTGGCTTTCTTAAGTTCCATTCCCTCCTGTGTAATGGGTGGTGTCTGCATGACTCTGTACGGATTTATCGCTGTCAGCGGTCTCAAGATGCTTCAGCAGGTGGATTTGAATGATAATAAGAATCTGTTTGTAGTATCAGCTATTCTGATTTCCTGTATCGGTGGACTTTCTCTGAACTTTGGAAGTATTACTATCACAGCTGTATCTACATCCCTTATTCTTGGTATTATTGTAAACACTGTTCTGTCCGGAAAGAGTAATGCTAAGAACAATGATATCAGTAACGAATTGAAAAAAAGCGCATAAACTGAATGCAAGAGGATTTTTATAAAGAGGGAGCGTCTTTAAGATGCTCCCTTTCTTCATTATTTTTGCTTATGTCGCGGTTGGAGGTAAAAAATGAGAGTTGTGGATATGCACTGTGATACAGTGTCTGTATTATTACAAAAAGAGAGAGAAGGAAAGCAAGAGAAATTGTTTCAAAACAATGGGCATCTGGATATCAAACGGATGCGGGAACAGGCTTACCTTTTGCAGAACTTTGCCCTGTTTGTACATACACCGGATTGCATAGATGCCTGGGAGGAGGTCTGCGCGCTCTACGAACTTTACACAGAGCAGATGGAAGAAAACAGCGCATTGATGGCACCGGTTCTTTGTTACGAAGATATTGAAAAAAATGAGAGTGTTGGAAAGATTTCTGCCCTATTGACAGTGGAAGAAGGAGCTGTGTGTAAAGGGAAAATCGATAAGCTTGACAAACTGTATCAGATGGGTGTGAGAATGCTTACGCTTACATGGAATTTCCCCAATGAGCTGGGGTATCCCAATTTGAATATGGCAGGAGCGCAACCGACGGAAAAGAACTTTTCTGAAATCTTTTTTACTCCGGATGTAACCCATGGACTGACGGAGAAGGGAATTGAATTTGTGCAGGAGATGGAAAGGCTTGGGATGATACCGGATGTATCTCATTTGTCGGATGCAGGTTTTTATGACGTGCTGACGCATACGAAAAAACCCTTTGTCGCCAGTCATTCCAATGCAAGAGCTGTCTGTGGATGTGTGCGGAATATGACGGACGATATGATACGGAAACTTTCAGAGAGAGGTGGCTGTATGGGATTGAATTTCTGTGCGGATTTCCTGAGGGAGGTTCCTTTCGGAGAAAAGAATTCGGGAAGCATAGAGGATGTGGTCGCTCATGCAAAACACATTGCAAAGGTTGGTGGTGTTGAGGTACTGGGGCTGGGAAGTGATTTTGATGGAATAGATACCAATGAAGGACTCCCCGGTGTCCAGAGCATGGGGAGACTTTGGGAAGCACTTCATGATGGTGGATTTAAAGCATCCGAAGTTGATAAAATTTTTTCGGAAAATGTATTGAGAGTTTATCGTGACACGTTGTAAAATAAAACAGTGTGAGCTTTACAGCTTATGGCTTGCGCATGCATTATGTGATAAGGAGATTTGGTATGGATTATAAGACAAATTATGAGAGTGTAAATATGATGTTATCAGGGGTGATTGAGGACTGCCCGCATAGAATAGCCAATATGGCGAATGCTTCAGCTGTTTTGTTTCAGGAGTTAAAAGATTTAAACTGGGCTGGCTTTTATCTTTATGAAGGCGGAAAACTTGTTCTGGGCCCTTTTCAGGGAAAGGTTGCATGTATTGAAATTGAACTTGGCAGAGGAGTGTGCGGAACAGCAGCAGAAAAGAGAGAGACTGTTCTGGTACCGGATGTGCATCAGTTTGCAGGTCATATAGCTTGTGACGGTGCCTCCAACTCAGAGATAGTTGTTCCCATCGTAAAGGACGGACAGCTTTTGGGTGTGTTAGATATCGACAGTCCGGTGTTGAACCGTTTTTCCAAAGAGGATCAGGTGGGACTTGAGAAGTTTGTGGAAATCCTGAAGCAGGGTTTATAAGTTTAGTGGATATTTTATGATAGAGATAAGAATCATTGATTCGGCACATGCCCGGGATATTAATATTCCCAATCAACCCTTTGATTTGTTTGGGCGTATGATTCCCGCTTACACGGATAGGGTGTGGAGTTATACCATTCAGAAATTTGATAAGGTGACTTCGATGTGTTTCCCTGATGAGAATTATGATTATGATGCGATGACCGAAAATTCGATTTTTGTAGGGGCATACGACAATAGAAAATGTGTGGGGCTTGCAATTTTGCAGAATGCTTTCTTCAAGTATATGTATTTGTACGACTTAAAACTGGATAAAGAGTATCGAGGTACCGGCGTTGGGAGAAAACTGATGGAAAAATGCCGCGAAATCGCCCTGCAGGGAGGATACAGAGGTATCTATACCATAGGACAGGATAACAATCTGGGAGCTTGCCTGTTTTATATAAAATGTGGTTTCCACATTGGAGGATGTGATACAGAAGTGTATAAGGGAACGAATCAGGAAGGAAAGACAGATATTTACTTTTACTGGGATTGTCAGTAAACTTTGTGCGTTGACGCAGATGATTTCAATCAGAGGAAACGATAAACCGTTTATAAAAATCTAAATAAGGAATTGCCTTTTTAAATTGCTTGTGTTACGATGAACATAAGCAATTTTTCTTATGCGCAATAGGTTGCGCCATTCTACTTTGTGGATTTCTCTAATCCACAGTCAAAGTTATCTACAGAATCTTGCTTAACCCAATTTTACAAATCAAAATTAGGCAGGAGTGCAGATGACGACTGTGGACAGAGGTGCTTTCGGTCATCTCATGTATTCCTGCAGCCAAAGGAGGAAACATGACAGAGCGAAACAATGTAATCAGAAACTATAAGGACACAGTTTTTCGAACCTTATATTCGGACAGGAAAGAACTGCTGGAATTATATAATGCGGTGAACAATACAGATTATTCTAATCCGGATGAGTTAATTGTCACTACATTAGACAGTGCAATCTATATGACTATCAAAAATGATGTCTCGTTTGTGGTGGACATGAGACTTGGGCTATATGAGCAACAGTCCACAATCAATCCGAATATGCCACTAAGAGATTTGTTATACGTTGCAGAGGTATATGAGCAGATGATTGTAGGTCAGGACATTCATTCAAAAAAGCGGATTGTCTTGCCTACTCCACATTTCATAACATTTTATAATGGAACAGAGTCACAGCCGGAGCGCAAGGAGTTGCGGCTGTCGGATTCCTATAGTAGTAAACAGACAGTGCCAAATCTGGAGCTTACAGCGGTTCAGCTAAATATCAATCCGGGCTGTAACGAAGAGTTGAAAAAGAAATGTCCAACCTTATATCAGTATGTGCTTTTTGTGGACAGAGTAAGATGCTATGCATCGCAAGGCGTATTGCAGGATGCGGTGGAGAGAGCAATCGACGAGTGCATAGAAGAAGGGATTCTGGCGGATTTTCTTAGAAGAGAGAAAGTGAGGGGAATCAATATGAGTATTCTTTACGAATTCAATCAGGAACTGCATGATAAGACTCTGTTTCAGGATGGTAAGGACGAAGGGATAGAACAAGGGATAGAACAAGGAATAGAACAAGGGATAGAACAAGGCAGAATCCTGACATTGATTCGTCAAATTCAGAGAAAACTTATGAGGGGGAAGACACCGGAGTTAATTGCCGAAGAATTGGAAGAAGAATTGCCACAAATTTTGAGCTTATGCGATGCAATCCAAGAATGCGAAAAACGTGGTACTGCGTGCGATGCAGAGCAAGTTTATAAAAAAGTAATGGAAGAGCCGGGAAGGTACCAGCTATGAATTTTGAAGGATTTGTACAGGATATAGATGAACATCAGTGGAATGTGTACGGTGTGCAGGTATATGAACAAGGGAAACTTGTTCATAGCTTTGGAGATACGAATTCGCGTTTCCCCATCTATTCAGCGACCAAGACCATTACATCCATTGCGGTAGGTATGGCTTTTGATGAGAGAAAGATAGATTTGCAACAGTCTATTCTGACCTATCTTCCAAAGGAGGAGGTCAACAAACTATCCGTCACTCAGACAGAGAGGTTTTCTAGTATTTCTTTGGAAAGACTTATGACAATGTCGGTTGCAGGATTTCCTTTTCGTCCCGAGGGAGAGAATTGGATAAGGGATGCACTTTCCTGTGAGCTGAGTAATGTGAAGGAAAGATGTTTTGAATACAGTAATATACCGGCATATCTTGTAGGAGTTGCTTTGAGTCAAGCATTAGGTGAGGATTTGTATCAGTATTTGGAGCGGAAACTGTTTCAGCCGTTGCAAATTGTGAACCCTGGTTTTCAAAGATGCCCCAGCGGATATTTTTATGGAGCATCCGGTATGCAACTTTCCGTAGAGGAACTCAGTAGAATAGGACTTTTACTTTACCATAACGGAGTGTATGAGGGTAAACGGATTCTGTCGGAAGCCTATATCAAAGAAGCCACCGGCATTAGACAGATGAACAGAGAAGGCGGATATGGTTACTTTATCTGGAAATATAGGGATGGGTTCAGCATAAACGGGAAATGGGGACAAAAATGTTTTGTTCTGCCCAATGAGGGACTGGTGGTAACGTATCTGTCACATTTAGAAGAAGGGTCATCTGCGCTACGGGACAGTATGGAGAGAAATATTTTGACGAAAGAATGAATCATCAGATTTGAGACATTATAACTGCATAAATTGGATATGATGTGTACCTCCCAAACCGTATAATGATTGTGTTGGGGCAATTATTATGTGTTTGGGAGGTATTTTTATGAGTATGAAAAGGACAGTAGCAATCTTACTAACTGTGGTTATGGCATGTCTGTGTTGGGGCGGACTGCCGGTGAAAGCAGAGGC
>JAILPF010000125.1 GCA_024699575.1 Acetatifactor sp.
ACTGGGAATCGTTAAATATGATGCATTTCAGCAGATGGGTGGTCAATTGAGTTTCAGTCTGGCACTTTTGGATGAGAACGATAATGGTTTTATTATCAATTCCGTACATAGCACAGAAGGTTGCTATTCTTACACAAAAGAGATTAGACATGGAAAGAGTGAAATATCACTTGGAAAGGAAGAGGAGCAGGCTTTAAGTATTGCTATGGGGGAAGAAGTGTAGCACAAAGGATACGAGGGTGAAATGATAAAAAAGAATCTTAAAGATCTTAAGGGAAATGAGATTCTGGCGAAGCCTATAATGACCTGGGATTATCAGATTATTATGCCCCAGGGAGCATCCATCAAAAAAGAGTATCTGGACCATTTGGATGAATTAGGCATCACAGAGGTATTTGTGAGGGAAGATGAAGAAAAAACAAATGAAATTGTAATCCTTAAATCTGAAGTTCAGGATTCAATCAAAAAGAAGGTCCAGGATATTCTGGAACGGCATACATATCATCACAATCAAGATTTGGTTGAACTCAGTAAAACAGCTGACAGTATTATCTCTGTGATTTTAGATGAGGATACAGTTTTAGAAAAAGTGTTTGATATTAAGGAACGCAGTACAGATATCTATGAGCATTCCATCAATATTTGTTCTCTCGCAATATTGACTGCAATAAAACTTAATATCGATAGAAATGTAATACATGATATTGGAGTCGGATGTTTATTACATGATATCGGTCTGAGGTACAGTACCTCGGATGTGATTAATACAGATATCAATGAAGTTGGGGGACAAGCATTATCTGATTATAAAAAACACCCTATTTATGGATATTCATCTTTGAAGGATGAAGAGTGGATTTCCGAACTGAGTAAAAAAATTATCTTGTATCATCATGAACGAATGGATGGAAGCGGCTTTCCACTACAGACGAAGGATATTCCCTTTGAATGTATGATTGTGAATGTCTGTGACGCATTTGATGAAATGATCTGTGGAATAGCATGCAGACAGTATAAGGTTCATGAGGCAATTGAATTTTTTAGAAGTTTTAAAAGCACTAAATTTAATGATAAAATAGTAGATACATTTTTAGAATTTACAGCTGTTTATCCCGCAGGAACAAAAGTGATAACCAACGAAGGAGAATTGGCAGTTGTAGTATCACAGAATAAAGATTTTCAAGATAGACCAATCATCCGCATTATCAAAGACAAAAATGGAAATGATGTAGAAGGAGAAGTCTTAAAAAATCTTGTGTTAATACATAATCTATTTATAGAAAGAGTTGTAGATTAAATCTACACGGACTGGAGGAAATCATGATCGACATTAAATTTTTGAGAGAGAACCCTGACATTGTAAAGGAAAATATCAAGAAAAAGTTTCAGGATTCCAAGCTGCCTATGGTGGATGAAGTGATAGCACTGGATGCAGAGAGCAGAAAGACCAAACAGGAAGCTGATGACCTTAGAGCTGCACGAAACAGAATTTCTAAGGAAATCGGTGGATTGATGGCTCAGGGTAAAAAGGAAGAAGCTGAACAGAAAAAGGCAGAGGTTGCTGCAGGTGCAAAACGTCTGGCTGAGTTGGAGAAATTGGAAGAGGAATTACAGGAAAAAATTACAAAGATTATGATGGTAATTCCCAATATCATTGATGCATCCGTTCCGGTTGGAAAAGATGACAGCGAGAATGTAGAGATTGAAAAATTCGGTGAGCCGGTTGTTCCTGATTTTGAAGTACCTTATCATGCAGATATTTTGGAGAGCATCAGCGGCTTGGATAAAGAGAGCGCAGGAAGAACCAGTGGAAATGGTTTCTATTATCTGATGGGTGATGCAGCGAGAATTCATTCTGCTATGATCAGTTACGCAAGGGATTTCATGATTGATAAGGGATTTACTTATTGTATTCCTCCTTTTATGATTCGAAGCAGCGTTGTAAATGGTGTAATGAGCTTTGCAGAGATGGAAGCTATGATGTATAAGATTGAGGGTGAAGACCTTTATCTTATCGGTACCTCCGAGCATTCCATGATTGGTAAGTTCAAAGGTGAGATTGTCAATGAAGCAAGTCTTCCCATCACAATGACCTCTTACTCTCCTTGCTTCCGTAAAGAAGTTGGTTCTCATGGAATCGAGGAAAGAGGTGTTTACAGAGTACATCAGTTTGAAAAGCAGGAGATGGTGGTTCTCTGCAAACCGGAGGAATCCATGGATTGGTATAATAAAATGTGGAAATTTACCGTAGATTTCTTCAGAAGTCTTGATATTCCTGTACGTACTTTGGAATGCTGTAGTGGTGACCTGGCTGACTTGAAGGTAAAATCCTGTGATGTGGAAGCCTGGAGTCCCAGACAGAAGAAATATTTCGAAGTTGGTTCCTGCTCTACATTAGGTGATGCTCAGGCTCGTAGATTGGGTATCCGTACAAAAGGTGAAAATGGAACATACTATGTGCATACATTAAATAATACAGTACTTGCATCTCCAAGAGGTCTGATTGCATTCCTGGAGAATAATGTAAATGAGGATGGCAGCATCAATATTCCTGTTGCCCTGCGTCCATATATGGGCGGAAAAGAAAAGATTCTGCCTACAAAATAAAGAGGTGAAGTTTTTGCATAGATATATGAGAGCCATCGGCTTCAGTGAACAGATGGAACGAAAAAAATTAAAAAAAATGCTCACGGATGTTGTGATGAATTCAGACAAGCGTGCCTATACCTTAAATCAGGATGGTGTCATGCTTGGAGAATTCTGTAAAAACTTTGCTTCCGATATGGGAATTGCTGTGTGCGGAGAATTTGATGAGGATGATAAGTTTATCTACGATTATTATTATCCCTATCTGGCCGGAACAGGCGTTACCACCTATGAAGATGTATCGGTGGAACGTCATGCGGCCAGAGATTCTTACACCGGTGTGGTAGATGACATCAATGTCGGAATCTCTCTGATTTTTTACTTAAGAAATATGATTCCATATGTCAAAGCGCAGGCGTCCGGTAATCTTCCCATCCGTGGAACCAGCGTTACGCTTTCTGCTCTCTCTGTAAGTGGCAGTGTCATGATGCCTATTCAGAAAAATGAAGAGCAGAAGAATATGATTAAGGAAAGTATTGCGAACAGAAATAATCTCATTGCAGCGGCAAGAAAAGGTAATGAGGAAGCAATAGAGACCTTAACCTTGGAAGATATGGACATGTACACAACCATTTCCAGAAGGATTCAGGATGAAGATGTGTTCTCTCTGGTGGACAGCTACTTTATGCCTTACGGCGTAGAGTGTGATCAATATTCTGTCTTGGGAGAAATCGTGGCAATCCGCGAGACAACCAATCAGCTGACCAAAGAAAAAATTTATATTCTTACAATTTTCTGTAATGAATTGACATTTGATGTTTGTATTAATATAATAGATTTGTTTGGTGAGCCACAGGTAGGCAGACGATTCAAAGGAATTATCTGGCTACAGGGCTTTATCAATTTTCCGGAAGATATCTGAAGGATGATTGATAAAAACTGTTCTCATAGTTAAATGGATATAACAAGCGCCTCCTAAGCGCTAGTTGTGGGTTCGATTCCCGCTGGGAACACTCGCGAAGGCTACAAGCCGTGCAAAAAAAGATACGATATGACTCGTGTGAGCTTGCTCACAAACGAGGCGTATCGTATCTTTTTTTATAGGGCGCCAGCCCGCGGCGTAGAAAGCATTGCTTTCGGAGCCACGCATGGCTTGTAGCAGAAAAAAATTTTTAATGAGGCTGTGAAAAAATATGCACAACTGTGGCAGATAGATGAGAGTAAGAGTGTTAATTATTATAGTGAACATTAAATAATGAAGTTATGATTTGGGGGATATAAAAATTGATGTTGAACAAATTGATTATTAATTGGATTTATTTATGGGTGGGAGCAAGGTTAAAATGACAGATGGATAAATTTATTATTATAAAGTGGAAAGAAGGAAAAGATGTATGAAAACTACTGTCAAGAAAACGAAAAAGAAATCTGGTGGTGTGATAGTGGGAATCAAGTATGATATCAAACATAATCCGTATCTATGCTTGATGTGCTTGCCAACGATTATTTGGTTTTGTATATTCTCATATAGTCCATTAGTGTATCTGGTAACGGCATTTAAAAAGTACTCGGCAACGAAGGGATTATGGGGAAGCGATTGGGTTGGAATCAAGAATTTTGAGGCATTTTTTGGCTCTACAGCATTTTACAGAGTAACAATTAACACCGTTTTATTAAATGCACTTTTTATTCTGTCATCAATGTTCTTTTCAATCTTAATAGTTATTGCGCTTTCGGAAATAAGTAATAGGTTATTTAAGAAAGTGACACAGTCGGTGGTGATTTTGCCACATTTCATTTCTTGGACAGTTATTGCATTGCTGTGTGAAGCATTTCTGAAAACACAAAATGGTGTTGTTAATAATGTCTTAGTGAGCATGGGATTAAAAAAAATCAACTTTTATCAGAACGCAGATGTTTGGCCGGTGCTGTTGGCAATTCTTCGTGTATGGCAGGGCGCAGGGTACGGTTCCATTGTATATTTAGCAACGATTGCCGGATTGGATCAAGAGATGTTTGAGGCAGCCCGGGTGGATGGTGCCACAAGAGGGCAGTGTATTCGCTATCTGACTCTTCCTTTGTTGAAAACAACTGCAGTTATGCTGTTTATCATGAGTGTCGGTAAGATTTTTAATGGTGATTTTGGTATGATCTATAATCTGGTAGGTACGAACTCTTTGCTGTATCGCACAACGGATGTCATCGATACATATGTGTATCGTATGTTAATGGAATCGTCTAATATCGGACAATCGGCTGCGGTGAGCTTTTACCAGTCAATCATGGGATTGGTAATCGTAATGGCAACAAATGCCATCACCAAGAAAATTGATCCAGATTCAGCATTGTTCTAGGAGGAAAAGAGAAATGGCTAAACATAATACAGATGAAATAGTTGAGGCTAAATCAAAAATAAAAATGACATTTGGAGATAGAATATTAAATGGAATATTCTATTTGTTTATAACAGTATTTTCGGGGGCGTGTTTGATTCCATTTTTGGTGGTGCTGGCATCGTCACTTACACAGGAGCGTGCATTGACTCAATTTGGTTATTCACTTTGGCCGAGAGAATTTTCTCTGGACGCTTATAAACTGGTAACTGTTAGCTCAGACATACCACAGGCATACTTGGTAACGATTTTCATAACGGTTTTTGGTACATTGTTGTCAATGCTTTTTACTTGTGCTGCGGCTTATGCAATGAGTGTCAAGAACTTTAAAAGCCGTTCAGCTTTCGCATTGTTTATTTATTTTACTATGTTGTTTAATGGTGGTTTGGTGGCTAACTTTTTATTGATGACCAAAACACTTCAGTTACAGAATACTATATGGGTTTTGATATTCCCTGCAATCTGTAATGCATGGAATATGTTGTTGATGAGAAATTTCTTTAATGGTATTCCGGATTCATTGGCAGAATCCGCAAAAATTGACGGAGCGAATGATATTTTGATTCTATTTAAGATTATCCTGCCCATTTCTTTACCAGGTCTTGCCACTATTGGACTGTTTTATGCTCTGTCGTATTGGAATGAATGGTATAAGTGCTTGCTATATATAGATTCTAACCACAGTCAGTATTACACGCTGCAGTACTTGATTCAGAGAATTCTGAGACAGGTGAACTATGCTGCGACACAGCCGGCTGAGGCAGTAGGTCTTTCTACGGCGACTTTGCCAACATATGCATACAGAA
>JAILPF010000138.1 GCA_024699575.1 Acetatifactor sp.
TGAGATTATGGCGCTTCCCGAGCGAAGTAAGATCCAGTTGCTGGCACCGGTAGTCAGAGGACGCAAGGGTGAGCATGTCAAAATATTTGAAAAAGCGCGTAAAAGCGGTTTTGTTCGTGTGCGCGTTGATGGCAATATGTACGATTTGTCTGAGGAGATTTCCCTTGAAAAGAATATCAAACATAACATCGAGATTGTGGTAGACCGTCTGGTTGTCAAAGAAGGTATAGAATCACGTCTTGCCGATTCTGTGGAAACCGTTATGAAACTGGCAGAGGGATTGTTGTTTGTTGACGTAGTGGATGGAAAGACACTGCGTTTTAGCCAAAGTTTTTCCTGCGCGGATTGTGGAATCAGCATTGACGAAATTGAGCCAAGAAGTTTTTCATTTAACAATCCGTTTGGCGCCTGCCCGGTATGCCATGGTCTGGGTGAGAAGATGGAATTTGATGAGGATTTGATTATTCCGGACAAATCCTTAAGTATTAGTGAGGGTGCAATTGCCGTTATGGGATGGCAGTCTGCGACCAAGCCGGACAGCTATACCGGATGTACACTTCGAGCCCTTGCTGACGAGTACGGATTTTCGCTGGATGTACCATTTGAAGATTTGCCGGAAGAGATTCAGTATATGATGTTTCACGGATTTGACCGGGAAGTTAAGGTACATTACAAAGGAATGCGTGGCGAAGGCGTCTATGATGTACAGTTTGAGGGTTTGCTTCAAAATGTTCAGAGAAGATACCGTGAGACAACCGGAGAGTATGCACGTCAGGAATACGAAAGTTATATGCGTATTACACCGTGTACGGAGTGCGGTGGAAAGCGTCTGAAACCGGAAGCACTTGCTGTTACGATTGGTGATAAGAATATTTCCGATATCACGTTGTTATCCATCGGGGAGTTACAGGATTTTATGAATCATCTGGAACTTTCCCCTAGAAAACTCGAGATTGGTGGTATGATTTTAAAAGAGATTAACAACCGCCTGGGATTTTTGATGGACGTAGGATTGGATTATCTGAATCTTGCAAGGGCAGCAGGAACCTTGTCCGGCGGTGAGGCACAGAGAATCCGTCTGGCTACGCAGATTGGTTCCGGTCTTGTCGGAGTGGTGTATATTCTGGATGAGCCAAGTATCGGCTTACATCAAAGGGATAATGACAAGCTGATTGCGACACTGAAGCATCTTCGTGACCTTGGCAATTCGCTTTTGGTCGTGGAACATGATGAAGATACCATGTTAGAAGCAGATCATATTGTGGATATCGGACCCGGAGCAGGCGCACATGGTGGACAGGTAGTTGCGCAGGGAACGGCCGAAGAGATTATGAAGGTTAAGGAGTCTATTACAGGTGCGTACCTGAGTGGACGAATTAAGATTCCGGTACCGGATACCAGACGTAAGCCAACCGGTTTTTTGAAAGTGGTAGGTGCGCGGGAGAATAACCTTAAGAATATAGATGTAGATATTCCACTTGGAGTATTTACCTGTGTTACCGGTGTGTCCGGTTCCGGTAAAAGTTCGCTTGTGAACGAGATACTGGAGAAGAAATTATCCAACAAACTCAACCGCGCGAGATGTGTTCCGGGAAGACATAAAAAGATTATTGGATATGAAGCATTGGACAAAGTAATTAACATTGACCAGTCCCCAATCGGAAGAACGCCACGTTCCAACCCGGCAACATATACCGGAGTATTTGATATGATTCGTGACCTGTTTGCGCAGACGCCGGATGCAAAGGCGCGAGGCTTCCAAAAAGGACGCTTTAGCTTTAATGTCAAAGGCGGTCGTTGTGAAGCGTGTCGTGGCGACGGTATCATTAAAATTGAGATGAACTTCCTGCCGGACGTATACGTTCCGTGTGAGGTGTGTGAGGGACATCGTTACAACCGTGAAACTTTGGAAGTTTTGTATAAAGGAAAGAGCATTTACGATGTGTTGGAAATGACAGTTGAGGAAGCACTTACGTTCTTTGAAAATATTCCGTCCATCCAACGTAAGATCCAGACGCTTTACGATGTAGGACTTTCCTATGTTAAGCTTGGACAGCCTTCCACCACGCTTTCCGGTGGAGAGGCACAGCGAATCAAACTGGCAGCAGAGTTGAGCAAGCGCAGCACGGGTAAGACAATCTATATTTTGGATGAGCCGACGACAGGACTTCATTTTGCAGATGTTCACAAGCTGATTGACATTTTGCAGAGGCTTACCGAGGGCGGTAATACGGTAGTGGTGATTGAACACAATCTGGATGTCATCAAAACAGCGGATTATATTATCGATATGGGACCGGAAGGCGGAGACGGTGGCGGAACCGTAGTTGCCACCGGAACACCGGAGGAGGTCGCAAAGAACAAGAAGTCCTATACCGGTATGTATGTGAAGAAAGTGCTGGAGAAGAAGTAGGAGATAATAGATATGAACTCCAAAAGAAATCGTCTATTGGAGAATCCGTAAATGATAATCTCTGCATAGTAAAAGCACGAAATTGGAGAAAAGAGAGGGAAGAAAACTATGGAACAGAAGGAAGTAAAAAGTGTAGGGCAACCATCGCATTTTATGGCGATGATGTCCCGTATGAAATACATTGAGCGATGGGCGCTGATGCGTAACTCCGATCAGGAGAATATCAGTGAGCATTCTCTGGAAGTAGCGATGATTTGTCACATGCTGGCAGTCATCAGTAAGGTGAGACTTGGAAATGACGTGGACGTTGAGAGGGCAGCGTTGCTTGGGCTGTATCACGACTGTACGGAGATTATTACCGGAGATATGCCTACACCAATCAAATACTACAATCCGGAGATTAAGGAAGCCTTCAAAGAGGTGGAAAAAGTCGCAGCCAAACGACTTTTGGATATGTTGCCGGAGGATATTCGTGCCTACTACGACACCTTGTTTTTCAAGGCAGAAGAGGATAAGTACCTTTGGAAATTAGAGAAGGCAGCAGATAAGATTTCTGCTTTGATTAAGTGTATTGAAGAGGAGAAAGCAGGCAATACGGAATTTGCGGATGCCTACAAGACTTTGCATAAGGCAATTACGGATATGGAACTTCCTGAGGTAGATATTTTCATGGAAGAATTCCTGCCATCGTACCGAAAGAACCTGGATCAGCTGAAGGGTTAGGAACTCACGGTATCAGAAGACCAGAGGTTTCAAAGTATTTATACAGGATACAGATGCTTTGAACGAGGTCAGATTATAAGAATCAGAAGTAAATTTAATAGGTGATTTGTGCGGATGTATCTTGAAAATACATCCGTACATTGTATAATGGAGGCATAGTTTTAACAACATATAAATGAAAGCAAAATGAAAGGACAAATCATGAAAAGAGAAACTGTTATTGTAATCGATTTTGGTGGCCAGTACAATCAGCTGGTAGCCCGTCGCGTTCGTGAATGCGGTGTTTATTGTGAAATTTATTCCTACAAAA
>JAILPF010000204.1 GCA_024699575.1 Acetatifactor sp.
CATGCCTTCCATAAACATCCTTGCACAACTATGTTGGATAGCAATATTAGTAAGTATATATAGATTGATTATGGATAAATATGTTCTTCACAATATTGAGATGGGTGGTTAATTTCAATGAATCCATAGGGGAGTTAACGCAATAAGCAACTAAAAGGAGTCTTCTGGAAAGGAAACATCAAATTTACAGATATTGGAGTGAAGATTAATAATTTTCTGCGCCAACTTCGAAAAATAATTTGCAGATCGATAAAATTCTCCAAGTACTTTAGCTCGCTGATAATCCGCCTCCGCAACTTGTTTTTCACCGTTTTCCATCAAAATGGCGGCTCGGCAAAGAAGAAGTTCTACAAGCATATAGATTCTGTCATTTTTTTTCTGATAGTCTACGACGTCATTAATTTTCATCAATATTTCATTCCCAGCAGAAGTCGAAAAGGAAAACTCATTATAAATCGCTACACACCATAGATTAATCCAAATTGGTTTTTGATGCTCGAATATATATGCTGCGTTAAAGATGATGGATTTAATGTATTTCTCTACATTATCTAAAATTTTAATGCCATCTTGTCTTTGGTTCAATAAGCATGTATATATTGCGTATGCAATCATAAGTCCTATTTCAGCTACGGAATATGAACCAGTTAGATTATCCGACGGCAAGTAATCTTTGTGGGTTACTTGAATACTTCTTAATGTAAGATTTTGCGCTTCACAAAAATCTCCTGCATTGGCAATGAGAATACTTTTAGCGTGTAATATCATTTGTAACGGTTCACCGGATTGAAAACCTTCTCTATGCTCGCAATCGTGTACTAAAACTTCTAGAAGATCATCATCTTTTGTTCTGATTGCAGAATCTATTTCCATATATTTTAGGTGGGTATTCAAACCATTATGCTTCAACGCAGTGTTATAGGTCTCCAACAAATCCACATTCAATGATTCCGAAAAACGGTATACTAATTCCAACGAAGGTACATTTTTTCCGTTTTCTATATTCAACAGTTGTCTTCGTGTACATATTTCACCGGCTAATCTCTCTTGCGATATTCCCCGCTGCTTCCGATAGTGTCTTATCAGTTCGCCCATAGATGCTTTTTCCATAATCCCAAGCACTCCTGTACCAATTTATTCTTCATTTTATTCATATTTTACTTCTCAGGCTTCAACAGTTCTTCCATCTCACAGAGCAGCTCCTCCGTCTTGTCTAACAGTAGCTCCTCATCCTTTTCTACCAGACCTGTACGCCGATATTTATAGGTAAAATAGGGATTTCCGTAAGCAGTGAAGCTCAGCTCTTTACCAATTTTTTTCAAAAGCTGCGGTATCGCCTGAACGTTGATGTTTCCGTCCGGTCGGAAAGTAAAGATAATCCTTTCGTTTTTGCCCTTGATTTCTGTCATAAACAGCTTATGTGCAGCTACTCGTATCAAGGCGATTCTAAGCAGGTTATCCACGGATTTCGGGATTTCGCCAAAGCGGTCTAACAATTCATCCCTCATATCATCCCGCTCCTTCTCATTCTCGATTCCCGCAATTCTCTTATAGATATCCAGCTTTTGCATTTCATTTACAATATAGACCGGAGGAATATAGGCATCCACATCCAAGTCGATAATCGTAGCAAAATCTGAAACCGCCGCCTGACCCTTCAATCCAAGCACAGCCTCATTGAGCATCTTACAATACATGTCATATCCAACCGCTTCCATATGACCATGCTGGCGCATGCCGAGCAGGTTTCCTGCCCCTCTGATTTCCAAATCACGCATGGCTATCTTGAAACCACTGCCCAAATCCGTAAATTCCCTGATGGCAGCCAGACGTTTTTCCGCCACTTCCTTAAGCATCTTATCCCGTTTATACATCAGAAAAGCATAGGCCGTACGGTTGGAACGCCCCACGCGGCCTCTGAGCTGATAGAGTTGGGATAACCCAAGCTGATCCGAATCATGGATAATCATGGTGTTGACATTTGAGATATCCAGGCCGGTCTCAATAATAGTGGTGGATACAAGCACATCGATTTCGCCGTTGACAAAATCCAACATAATTCTCTCCAGCTCATGCTCCTTCATCTGTCCGTGAGCATATGCCACCGTCGCCTCCGGCACTAATGCCGCCAGTCCTGAAGCAATATCTGCAATGTTGCTCACACGGTTATAAACATAGTAAACCTGCCCGCCTCTTGAAAGCTCTCTCACAATTGCCTCACGAACCATCTGATCATTATACTCCATGACATAAGTCTGTATAGGCAGTCTGTCATTTGGCGCCTCCTCCAACACACTCATATCCCGGATTCCAATCAGGCTCATGTGAAGCGTCCTCGGAATGGGAGTTGCTGTCAGAGTCAGCACATCCACATTTTCTTTTAATTGCTTGATTTTTTCCTTATGTGCCACGCCAAAGCGCTGCTCCTCATCAATGATTAGCAGGCCTAAATCCTTGTACTGTACATCCTTCGATAGCACTCGATGAGTTCCGATTACGATATCTACAAATCCCTTCTGTAAATCCGTAACTGTTTTCTTGATTTCAGAGGGCGTTCGAAAACGGCTCATCAAATCGATTCGCACAGGGAAATCCTTCATTCTCTGCACGAAAGTATTGTAATGTTGCTGTGCCAAAATCGTTGTAGGAACCAGATACACTACCTGTTTTCCCTCCTGCACAGCCTTAAACGCTGCACGGATTGCAATTTCTGTCTTGCCGTAGCCCACATCTCCGCAAACCAGGCGATCCATAATGCGCGTACTTTCCATATCCGCCTTGGTGTCTGCGATTGCCGCAAGCTGGTCCTCCGTCTCCTCGAAGGGAAACATTTCCTCAAATTCTCTTTGCCATACAGTGTCCTTTCCAAAGGAATACCCTGTACTCTGCTGTCTTATAGCATATAACTCCACCAGTTCTTTTGCGATTTCATTTACAGCCGTACGCACCTTTGTCTTGGTACGTTCCCACTCTTTTGTACCCAGTTTGTTCAGCTTTGGAGTTTTGGCAGCATCCGCAGAAGCATATTTCTGTAACACATCCAAGCCGGTCGCCAGCACATACAGATTACCGCCATCGCGATACTCGATTTTGATATAGTCCTTGACTACATGCTCCACTTCCACTTTCTCGATTCCCTTGTAGATACCGAGTCCATGTGTCTCATGAACCACATAATCCCCTATTTTCAACTCATTGAAATCATTGATCTTCTGACCGTGGAAGTTCTTTTTCTTCTTTTTTTTCTTCTTCTCCGCACCAAAAATATCCGATTCCGAGAGCACCACAAATTTTAGCATAGGATACTCAAATCCACGTTCCACATGTCCGTAGCAGATCAGTACCTCGCCCTCCTGGA
>JAILPF010000066.1 GCA_024699575.1 Acetatifactor sp.
CTGTGGGATAATTATGATGGTGTGGATGACCGTTACAAGTATCGTATCCGAATATATAATTATTCTGATAAGGTAATCAAGCTTGAGAAAAAAGGAACCCTGCATGGGCTGAAAACAAAGGAAAGCTGTGTGATTACCAGACAGCAATATGAGCAAATAATACAGGACGAAGAGGTGGAATATGACAGAGGCTCACAGAGCTTGCTGGAACGATTTTTGACAGAGAAAAGCTATCAGTTATTTGAACCGAAGGTGATTGTTGAGTATACGAGAACGCCTTATGTATACTCTGCAGGGAATGTCCGTGTTACTTTTGATCGGAAAATATTGTCAGCACCGCCGGACGACTTTTTCAGAAAAGACATCCCGGTAAGACCGGTTCTTGCAGATGGAATGGGTCTGCTTGAGGTCAAGTATGATGAATATCTGCCGGGGGCAATTCGAGAGGCAATCGGTGTAGGGAACAGTATTCACAGGATATCATTTTCAAAATATGCGATGTGTCGTGAACACAGCGTGATATAAATATATTATAAAGCGATGAAAGAGGTAGCAGGATGAGTGTAAAGGATATTATTAAGAGTTCGTTTTTGCAGAGTTATCAGAGTACAGCAATGACGGTGAAGATGATGCTGTTGTATTTGCTGGCAGCAGCTCTGATTGGTATTTTTATCTATGGAATGTATCGACTGATGACAAAGAATACGTTTTATTCGAAAACGTTTAATTTGTCTTTGATGCTACTGTGCGTGATTACTGCGGCAATCATCATCACGATTCAGAGCAGTATCGTGGTATCCCTGGGTATGGTCGGTGCGCTCTCCATTGTCAGATTTCGAACCGCTGTGAAGGATCCGCTTGATTTGGTTTTTTTATTTTGGGCAATCAGCGCAGGCATCATTACCGGTGCAAGAATGGTGGGGCTTGCAATCGTCCTGTCTGCTGTAGTGGCAGTTTTGTTGTTCCTTTTCAGATATATGCCGGATGAGAGAAAATCCGTGCTGCTGGTAGTCAAGGCATCGGATACGGAATTGTCCTCAATCATTCAGCAGATGGTCGAAAAATATGTGAAACGCTATTCAATCAAATCGAAATTATTATCGAAGGAAGAATTAAATATTGTGTTTGAACTGCGTCTGAAATCCTGTGAGGATCTGATGCAGGAATTAAATCGCCTGGAGGGTATTTCATCGGTTTCACTCATTGCGCATAGAGGAGAGGAATAGAGCAAGATATTGAGGAAACCTCTGATTAAATTGCATAGAATCTCTTGACAAAGGGAGAAAACATGATATAGTTCTAGATGCGAATGGTTTGCATTTGCATCTGGAACTATTTTGTTTTTATTGAGAGGATGATAAGGAAATGCTGGACATTATTTTAGATACTTTAATTGATGCTGCCAAATTAATCCCATTCCTGTTTTTAACATATCTTGCAATGGAATATCTGGAGCATAGGACAGGAAGCAAGGCGCAGCAGCTGGTGAAAAGGGCAGGGAAATGGGGACCCGTGTGGGGTGGCATATTAGGCGCGCTTCCGCAGTGTGGTTTCTCAGCAGCTGCATCGAATTTTTTTGCCGGAAGAGTGATTTCCCTGGGGACGCTTTTGGCAATTTACCTTTCCACTTCGGACGAGATGTTGCCGATTCTGATTTCCGAGCGTGCTCCCATTGCGATGATTGGGCGCATCTTATTTGCTAAGATGGTAATCGGCGCTGTCGCAGGTCTGTTGATTGATATGCTATTTGCGGGAAAACAGGCGGAACATGAGCACATTCATGATTTGTGTGAGCATGACCACTGCCATTGTGAAGAGGGAATAGTGCGTTCCGCTTTTAATCATACGATGCAGATTACCTTTTTTATTCTGCTGGTAACGTTTGCACTGAATCTGGTGATTCATTTTGTGGGCGAAGACACCCTTGCGGGCCTGATTTTGAATCGCCCTGTGATAGGTCCCTTGCTTGCAGGAGTGGTAGGCCTGATTCCAAACTGCGCAGCTTCAGTCATTATTACCCAGCTTTATCTGGAACAGGCTATGAGCGTGGGTGCTATGATGTCCGGGCTTTTGGTTGGGGCAGGAATTGGATTACTTGTGCTGTTTCGTGTAAATCATGACAAAAAGCAGAATATAAAAATTGTTGGTTTACTTTATTTTGTTGGTGTAATCGCAGGAATTGTGATAGACTTATTCTTGACAGGAATATAAGAAAGGTGTGGTTCTTTGTCATGGCAGAAGAATTACAATACCCTCAGGGGATAAAGTGGACAAAACAACGTAAGAAAGTATATGAACTGTTGAATGAGGCCACTGAGCCGATGAGCGCAGTTCAGATTTATAATAGTGTAGGGCAGACAGATAAGGGTTCGTATGCCCTTTCCACGATTTACAGGATTATGACGACCTTTGAAGAAAGAGGACTGGTCAATAAGACTACGTGGATGGGAGATGACACGGTGGTTTACGAATTGAACCGCGGTGGGCATAAGCATTATGCGGTCTGTCTGGAATGCCATAAGCGCATCCCTCTGGAACACTGCCCGTTTGCACATATTCATCTTGAGAAGGAGACAGGGGATTTTACTATTACCGGTCATAAATTGGAGCTCTACGGATACTGTAAAGAGTGTAAGGCAAGAGAAAAAAAGGAGGGATAGTGTGAAGGCTTTATTGATTGGGGGAACCGGAACTATCAGCATGGCAATCAGCAGGAAGCTGCTGGAGGAAGGGCATGAATTATATCTGCTCAACCGTGGCAACCGAAAGGAGAGCGGGCTTGAAAATGCGAAATACCTTCAGGCAGATATCAATGCGGAGGAAGACAAAGTCAGAGAATTGATTGAGGATATGCAGTTTGACGTGGTGGCTGACTTCATTGCATTTGTGCCACAGCAGTTGGAGAGAGATTATCGCCTTTTCAAAGGAAAGACAAGGCAGTTTATTTTCATTAGTTCAGCATCTGCCTATCAGAAACCGGCATCGGACTATCGGATTAGTGAGGGAACACCGCTTGCCAATCCTTACTGGGAATATTCCCGCAATAAAATTGCCTGTGAAGATTATTTGATGAAGCTATATCGGGAGGAACAATTTCCTGTGACCATTGTGCGCCCGAGCCACACTTATGATGAGCGCTCCATTCCTGTGGGAGCTCATGGGGATAAGGGAAGCTGGCAGGTAGTGAAACGGATGCTGGAAGGCAAACCGGTTATCATACATGGAGATGGAAGTTCTCTGTGGACCATGACTCACAACAGTGATTTTGCAAAGGGATTTGTAGGACTGATGGGAAATGTCCATGCGATAGGGGAAGCTGTTCAGATTACGTCTGATGAATCCCTCACATGGAATCAGATTTACCAGACCATAGCAGATGCTTTGGGAGTGGAACTTAAGCCGTATTATGTACCCTCCACCTTTTTGGATGCGTGCGGTAAATATGACTTTAAGGGAGCATTACTTGGTGATAAAGCCAATACGGTCGCCTTTTCCAATGAGAAACTGAAACGTCTCGTGCCGGGATTTGTTGCCACCATAAGATTTGATCAGGGTGTGCGTAAGACCATAGAAAACGTGCTGGCACATCCGGAGCTGTGGAAAGAAGATCCTGAGTTTGATGCGTGGTGTGACCGCGTGATTGCTGCAATGGAAAAAGCAAAAGAAGAAGTACTAAAGGCATAAAACTATAAATACAAAATAATATAAAGGACGGTACATTCTGATGGAGAAAAAACTTTACAGAAGTAACACAGATTATAAAATTGCCGGAGTATGCGGAGGAATTGCAGAGTATTTTGGCTTCGATTCAACGATTGTCAGATTAGGATGGATTCTGTTCTGCTGCATGGGCGGAAGCGGGATTTTGGCTTATATTATAGCCGCGTTGGTGATGCCTACGAGAAGATAACAATTTTAT
Organism: Acetatifactor sp.; assembly: GCA_024699575.1. Classification (GTDB taxonomy): domain Bacteria; phylum Bacillota; class Clostridia; order Lachnospirales; family Lachnospiraceae; genus Acetatifactor. Next base: position 3,920 of record JAILPF010000066.1, read on the forward strand.
CTTTGTCTTGTTTAAAATAGAATAAAACAAATGGATGCAGGTTCATCATCATTTGGTAGAAGTTAATTTCCTTAATGCAACCGATACCTTGGATTCGCACGTCTAGGTTGTATTGAGCCGCAAAAAAGACATTAAAATGCAACGACTATCCTTAGTTTACTCATATTAGTTGCATTTGTCTCATGAAACGCTCTAAAAAAGCAACCAATGTTGAATGCTTTTGCTGATAGGTTGTTTTTTCCAAAATGCCTTAAAGGTAATTTTGCTCTACTCTACAACGTCCACTTTGGCGAACAATTGCATTTTTGTAAAAGGAAATAGAAAAATAACAAAAAAATTGAAAAAGTACTTGCATTTTAGAAATACATGTAATATAATAACACTTGCGTTGTGAGTGACGCAGGCGTTGTGCGTCGAAGATGCTATGCAACGAAGATGCTATGCACCGCTAGCTCAGTTGGTAGAGCACCTGACTCTTAATCAGGGTGTCCAGGGTTCGAGCCCCTGGCGGTGCACTTTGAAGAACTGTTTTTGAGGACATAGGAGCCTTGGGGACGGTTCTTTTTTCATTTTGCGCGAAAGCCATGAGCCGTGCATAGAAATAGGCAGCAACATTTCGAGCGAGCTTGCTCGCAGAGAAATGAGGCTGCCTATTTCTATATAGGGCGAAGCCCGCGACCGAGAAGAAGCGAAGCGGAATCGAGGTGCGCACGGCTCAAAAGTTGGGGCGCGTAGGGCGAAGCCCGCGACCGAGAGGAAGCGAAGCGGAATCGAGGTACGCGATACTATTGAGGCTCAACCCTTTCAACCTCGATTGTCATGACGGTTCCACCTTCTTTTCCGGGAGTAAATGTGAGTGAGCCATTGCAATTCAGCTTCAATCGTTCGCTGATATTGCCAAGAGCAATACCGTTGCCTTTTCCGTCGATGCTGAAGCCTGTTTGATTTTCAGAGGAAAACCCCGGACCATTGTCTTCTACAATCACTTGATATTTGTCCGGTGTTTTGCAAGTTTTGATAAGGATGTGCAAGGGGTCAAGCTCCGGATCTACACCATGCTTTACAGCATTTTCTACGATGGGTTGTAATGTAAGGGGTGGCAGAGAAAAATCAGTGTAGGGAGTGTCATATTCCACATATATTTTTCCTTCGAATCGAACCTGTTCCACCTTGAGATATGCTTTTGCATGCTCCAATTCGTCAGCGAAGGGGGCTAAATCTTCTCGTGCCAAAGCAGTAAAATTTCTGCGAAGGTAATTGTTGAAGTCCAAGATGACCTCCTGGGCTCTTTTTGGGTCCTGCTCACAGAGATAATAGATGCTGGTCATAGTGTTGTATATGAAATGGGGGCGCATCTGTAAAATCATGATGCGGGCACGCTGATTTCTACTTTCCTTTTGCTGTTCCCAATATTGTTCCATTTGCTCGCGCTGTATAAATAACAGCAGAAAAAGTGCCGCAATCGAGGTTCCTATTACAATCAATAACAGACCAAAAAAATGAGTCTCTATGATGATACAGATTGTAGGAAGCACTAAGTAGATGAGCAGTGCAAGTTTAAGCCTTGATGTGAGCTTTTTTCGTTTGCGGAAGAGAGCAAAAATATTTAGCAACATCAATAGCGTGGGAGGCAATAATAATAGTGCAAAATAATTACCGCGATGATAGACGTTATCTGCCGTAAAATAATAGATTTCCGTTGTAAACTGACAGACTATCAAAAGAATGAAATAAATTAGCCACAGCCCACCTGCAACCCATAGCGTACGGCTGGATTTCCAGTAGACGTTGGCACAATGCAACAGATAAATTGTCAGCATGGGCATCAATACTGAAGCAAAAAGATTTTCCAGGAACAGGAAAGACTTTGATAGCAGCATGAATTGTGTACCCAATAGATTAGACATAAAAACCTGGGTGAGCAGGTCGGAGGAGATATACAAGACCATGACCAGGAAAAATCTTTTTAGAAAAATATGGTTCCAGGAATCCATGTAAGGGGAATATACTGCTATCAAAAAGCCCATGAACACAATGACTAACCCGCTGATAGCAAATGTATAATTGACAAGATCCATCCAACTGGGCATATCAGTTCACCACCCCTCTGATTGGATATCGCAGTAGGGAGAGCTGCTCTTTTACTGCGCTTGCGGTAAGAGGCTTTAAGATAAAACCGGAAGCCCCTGTCTTCCATGCATCAAAAGAATAATCTGCATATGCAGTAAGGAAAATCACATTGGTATTGGCATTAATCTGAAGGAGCTGTTTGCAAAGATCTATGCCGTTTGTTTTACCCATTTCAATATCTAAAAACGCAAGGGAAACTCTATTGTTTCTGGCAAATTCTAAGGCTTCTGAAGGCTTGGTGAATCCTGTGATGGATGCTTTCGGCATGACCTTTTCCAAAACAGGGAATCCGCCTGCCAGTACAATTTTCTCATCATCTACAATAATCACATTAGGTACTTCAATATTATTTTCAGCGGCGCTCAGTAAAACAGCTACGTTTATATTGAGTGCATCTGCGATTCTGGCTATAAGTGTTGCATCGGGAACTCGCCGTCCGGTTTCCCAGCTTGCAATACTGGACCGATCTACAAATAGTTTTTCGGCAAGCCCTTGCTGGGAAAGTCCTTTTTCTGTTCTGAAGGTGCGAAGAGATTCACCAAATGAGTTTTCCATAGTAATAACCCCCTTCTTTTTTCTATCGTTTCTATAGTCCAATCATAATAAAATGTTCTGAAAATTTCAAGAGTTAAAGCGTTAAAACAAATGTGTCACACTGACACATCGTATTGATGTCTGACAATTTGTGTGCTAAATGTAATTTATCACACAAATTCAAAATAATTGTCTTGCAGCCAACTATTGAATTTGAAAGTATGAGGTAATGCGTATGAAGAGATGGATATGGAAAAATGGAATGGAAAACAGAATTATGGCAATCGTAATGTCCTTCATGATGCTTTTTTCGATCGCAGATATTGATGTATATGCCGCATCGGAAAATGAAAATGCAGAAGGTGGAACAATCGTAGCATTCGAATCTCTTGCTGAGGATGTTATGTTCCAGACGATTAGCGTGGGTGAGTCGTTGGAAGATATTTCTTTCCCGACACAACTTCAGGCAACTGTTGAGGTTGTAACGGAAGTGGAAGTAATCCCTGAAGAAGAGGCAATCGAGGAAGCAGCAGAAGAAGAGGCGACCGAGGAAGTAGTAGAAGAAGAGGCGACCGAGGAAGCAGCAGAAGAAGAGGCAATCGAGGAAGCAGCAGAAGAAGAGGCAACCGAGGAAGCAGCAGAAGAAGAGGCAACCGAGGAAGCA
>JAILPF010000241.1 GCA_024699575.1 Acetatifactor sp.
TGATGACCTGATGGAAGCATTGCAGCTTGCTGCAAAGGGTGAGATTAATCCTTCCGTAATGGTTACACATGTGGGAGGCCTCGATGCTGTTGCTGAGACCACCTGCAACCTGCCTAACATCCCCGGTGGAAAGAAGCTTTGCTATACACAGATAGATATGCCTCTTACTGCAATTGATGACTTTGCAGAGCTCGGCAAGAAGGATCCTTTCTTTGCGGAATTGGATGCCTGCTGTAAGGCTCATAGCGGACTGTGGAACCCGGAAGCAGAGAAACTGCTCTTCAAGCATTTTGGAGTAAATGCAGGAGTATAAAAGGATAAACTAGAAGGAGTGTTAGGATATGATTTATACAGTCACATTTAATCCTTCTCTGGATTATATCGTGGAGGTATCCGACTTTAAAGCCGGCAGCGTCAACCGCACCGCCAGCGAGAAAGTTCTCCCCGGTGGAAAAGGTGTAAATGTATCCATCGTTTTGGGTAATCTTGGATTCTCCAGCACAGCTCTTGGATTTACTGCCGGATTTACGGGCAGAGAGCTGGAAGATTTGATGAAGCCCTTCGGATGTACCTGTGATTTCATTCGCGTGGAAGAAGGGATGACCAGAATCAATCTAAAGATGATGTCCGGGGCGGAAGCCACGGAGATTAACGGACAGGGACCGCAAATCAGACAGGAACACATCGAAGCATTATATGAAAAGCTGGATGCGATGACCAAGGATGATTTGCTGGTAATCTCGGGAAGTATTCCGGGATGTCTGCCCGAAGATATGTATGAACAGGTATTGAAGCGCACAGAAGATAAACAGGTGCCGACCGTAGTGGACGCCACCGGAAAACTTCTGATGAATGTGCTGAAATTCCATCCGTTTTTGATTAAACCGAACCACCACGAGCTGGGAGAAATCTTCGGTGTAACCTTAAAGACGCATGATGAAGTAATCCCTTATGCAAAGAAAATGCAGGAGCTGGGTGCGAGAAACGTACTGGTATCCATGGGTGGTGAAGGAGCAGTTCTCGTCACGGAAAAGGGCGAGGAATACAAGGCGGATGCCATCAAGGGCAAAGTCATTAATACGGTGGGAGCCGGAGACTCCATGGTGGCAGGATTTATTGCAGGCTATTTGAAATCCGAAGGCAATGCGCTGGAGGCTTTCAAAACCGGACAGGCAGCGGGAAGTGCCAGCGCATTTTCTGAGAACCTGGCAACAAAGCCAGAGGTTGAGGAACTATTAAAATGCCTATAACTATCCTGTGCGAAAGATATATTACAAAAGGAGGGATTAGACCAATGCAGAAATTCAGTTATACAATCACAGATGAAATCGGACTTCATGCAAGACCCGCAGGAGAGCTTGTGAAAGTTGCCCAAAAGTTCGGGAGCAAGGTGACTCTCGGCAAGGACGGCAAAACTGCTGATGCGACAAGACTCATTGCCATTATGGGCTTAGGCGTGAAAAAAGGTGATGCGTTGGAAGTATGCGTGGAAGGCGCAGACGAAGTTGACGCAGCAGCAGAACTGAAGAAATTCTTCAGTGCAAATTTATAATAGCTTAGCTTACATCTTTCAATTTTTATACACATCTCCCCTGAAGAAGCGTTCGCGACAAAAGTCGTGGGCGCTTTTTCGCTTTCGATGTGTTATAATCAATTACATATGATGCAGTGATAAAGGAGAAAAGAGATGTTTCAATCAATTAATGAGATAGAAAAGTTTAGTTTCGAGGACTGTCAGATTAGCAAACTGGAAGTGAAAGAGAAAGAGATTGTCTTAGAGCTGGAGGCATTGATTGTAATGCCGAATAACTCTCAGAATACCAATTATACGGAGAGCTATGCCGGTACGACTACTGTGCGTTTGCGGGACGGAAAGATTTTAAGCGGTGTGAAGGAAGGGTATCAATACTTTGACGCAAATGATGTCCTTCTGGAATCTGTTGATGATATAGAGCTGAGTGCGGAAGAAATTGCAAGCCTTTCAAAGACCGGCGAGGGTGCATATTTGTATCGCTTTGATAAAGTGGAAGAGGAAGATGGGAAATATCTCTACGAAATGGTAATCGAGATGCCGCAGGAGGAAGTATATGACACATCTGTGGCAGACTCCTATCGTTTGCAGATTTCATTTTCTCAGGCGATTTTTGAGTGGGAGGTGTATTTAAACCGTGTCCAGCGATAAATCGTTTACCCCTGCCAATGATTTTGGAACGGGGAAGGTTTGGAAAAGGATTGTTGTACAGGCGATTCCGCTGACCTTAGCACAGCTGGTACAGCTTTTGTACAATGTGGTGGACCGCATTTATATTGGACATCTTCAAGACACAAATAGTCTTGCGCTTACGGGAATCGGGCTGGTGTTTCCGTTGACTACGTTGATAGCAGCTTTTACAAACCTGTTTGGCTCCGGAGGAGCCCCGCTGTTTGCCATAGCCAGAGGTGCGAAGCAGGAGGAGAAAGCGGAAAGGATTCTGGGAAATACGGTTTCCCTTTTGCTGATTGCCTCGGTGGTTATGTTTGGACTCTGTTACTCTTTCCGAAGACCCATTCTGTATCTGTTCGGAGCCAGTGACGCATCCTATGTCTATGCGGATGCCTATTTGCGAATCTATCTATTCGGAACACCTTTTCTGATGTTTGCAACCGGATTAAACGGTTTTATCAATGCACAGGGATTCCCCAGAGTGGGGATGTTTACTACAGTGCTGGGTGCAGTATTAAATCTGATTTTAGATCCCCTTTTTATTTTTGGCCTGGATATGGGTGTACAGGGAGCTGCTCTAGCTACGGTAATCAGCCAGCTGGTATCAGCGGCATGGGTATTGCGGTTTTTAACCGGAAGCAGGGCAATCCATAGAATTCGTTTGAAAAATATGCCGGTTGATATCCGGATTCTGCGGGAAATAACAAGTCTCGGAATGGCGGGATTTATCATGATGGGCACTAACTGTCTGGTGCAGGTGGTGTGCAATACTACTCTCCGCAATGTGGGAGGGGATTTGTATGTGGGCGTGATGACCGTTCTCAACTCTATCCGTGAAATTATAGGTCTTCCCATCGGGGGTCTGACAGGAGGCTCCCAGCCGGTTATCAGCTATAATTATGGTGCCAAAGCATATAGCAGGGTGAAACAGGGAATTCGGTTTTCTGCCATTGTGGGAACCTTGTATACTGTTCTGGCTTGGGCGTTTGTGTTCGTGTTCCCCGGACAGTTGATTTCTGTCTTTACGGAGGATGCGGCGCTGATTACAGCGGGAGTGCCCGCCATACATATTTACTTTTTCGGGTTTTTCTTTATGGCATTTCAATTTACCGGGCAGTCTACATTTACCGCACTTAAGGACGCAAGGCATGCGATTTTCTTTTCCCTGTTTCGGAAGGCAATTATTGTAGTTCCTCTTACGCTTTTGTTGCCCAGAATCGGATTCGGAATCATGGGAGTGTTTCTGGCAGAGCCGATTTCCAATGCCATTGGAGGACTAGCCTGCTTCTTTACCATGTGGATAAAGGTCTATAAAAAGCTGCCAAAGGAGGATAACGTATGCAGCTGATTTTGCGATATATGCGGAAGTATATAAAAAGCATAACTGTGGGAATGGGCATTAAATTTTTGGCGACCATGATGACACTGTTGCTCCCCTATCTATTGGAGTATCTGATCGATTACATCGTTCCTATGGGAAAGCTGTCCCGCATGTTCTTATGGGGGATTCTGATGGTTTTTTCAGCCTACGCAAGCTGGCGACTGAATGTGGCGGCGAACAGAAATGCGGTAAAAAATGCCCATTTTGTTTCCTATGACATTCGAAAAGCGCTGTTTGAAAAGACCAGCAATCTGTCAGGAACTACCTTTGACGCATTCGGGCTTCCCAGCCTGACCAGCCGAATGACAAGCGACAGCTATAATGTACAGTCCTGTGTGCAGATGTTGCAGACCTTGTGTGTCCGTGCACCGATTTTGATGATTGGCGGCATCGCGGTCACCATGACCATGGACAGGGTGCTGTCAGGAATTCTCTGCCTCATGCTCCCCATACTGATTGGTGTGATTGTTCTGGTCTCCTACAAGGGAATTCCATTATATACAAAGGTACAGGACAGACTGGATGAAGTAGTGCGAATCATGCGGGAAAATATTACCGGAATCCGTGTGGTCAAAGCATTATCCAAAACCGAGTATGAAAAAAGACGTTTCCATAAGGGCAATGAGGCGTTGATGAAGCAGGACGTCATTGCGAGCACTGTGATGGCAATTCCGGGTCCTTTTATGCAGACCTGCCTGAATATCGGATTGACGCTTGTGGTATATGTGGGAGCTGTGAGGGTGAATAACGGGCAGATGAAGCCCGGTGTGATTCTGGCTTTTTTGACTTACTTTAATTTGATTATGCAGAGTGTCATGGCGCTCAACAGAATGTTTATGATGATCAGTAAGGCTTCTGCCTCCGCCGACCGCATTGACCTGGTGCTTGCGGCAAAGGATGACCAGAAGGTCCTGACCCTGGAAAACGCAAAGAAGCCGGAGGAATCCTTTGGTGAAGAGGAATTTATTCGATTTGAGCATGTCAACTTTACCTATAATCAGGCGATAGAGGAGAATAACAGGGATGCCTTTTTTGGCGAAAAGCAGGAACAGTGTCTGTATGATATCAGTTTCCGTATTAAGAGAGGGGAATCGCTGGGCATCATCGGCCCTACCGGTTGCGGCAAAACCACGATTATCAATCTTTTGATGCGTTTTTATGATGTGGAGGACGGAGCGGTCTTTGTGGACGGAAAAGACGTCAGAACCTATGATAAGGACGAATTGCATAGGAAATTTGGTGTGGTTTTCCAGAATGACGTGATTTTCAATGACACATTGCGCAATAATATTGTTTTTGGAAGAGCGGTGGGTGATGAACAGCTGCAGGGAGCTGTGCAGGATGCAATGGCGGAGGAATTTGTCAGCAATTTAAGGGATGGACTTGATTATATGGCGGAGATTAAGGGAGCCAATCTGTCTGGCGGACAGAAGCAGAGAGTCCTAATCGCGAGAGCGCTAGCAGCCAATCCGGAAATCCTGATATTGGATGATTCCTCCAGTGCTTTGGATTATCGAACGGATGCGGCCTTGAGAAAAGCAATTGCCGCACATCATCAGAATTCTACTTTGATTATGGTGGCACAGCGCATCAGTTCCGTGCAGGGTATGACCAATATTCTAGTGATGGATAACGGAAGATGTATCGGTTACGGCAATCATGAGTATCTGATGGAAAACTGCGACGAATACAGAGAAATTTACGAAGCACAGATGGGGGGAATGTAGGATGCCGGGACCGGGAGACCGTGGTGGAAAAAAAGAAAAGCCGAAGGATGCAAGGGGGACGCTTTTGCGAATCCTGTCGTATTTGGCTGATTACAAATGGCTGGTCGTTCTTTTGTGCATCTGTGCGCTGGTCAGCAACGCAGGAAATCTAATTGGACCGAAGCTTGCCGGTAACGCAATCTCTGAGGCGGAAGCCGGTGTGGGAAAGGTTCGCTTTGACAGGGTATTTTACTATGCAAAGTGGATGCTGTTAGTGTATGTGGGAAGCAATCTTTTGAGCTTTATTGTGAGTCTCGGAATGATGCGGGTCAGCCGCCATGCTGCCCGCAAGATGAGGGATGATGTGTTCGACAAACTGATGCGTCTGCCGGTGGGTTTTTTTGACAGAAATCAAGCGGGAGATATTATCAGCAGAGTCAGCTACGATATTGATGTGGTGAGCACCTCCCTCTCTACGGACGTGGTGCAGATTGTGACCAGCCTTGTTACGGTGCTGGGGTCATTTCTGATGATGATACTTATCTCACCGATTATGGTGTTGACGATGCTTATCACCATACCCATTTCCATTTTTTATACGGGCTATATGGGAAAGAGAACCAGACCGCTCTATGCGAAACGAAGTGCCGCATACGGTAAGATGAATGGCTTTGTGGAGGAGATGTTTTCCGGACAAAAGACGATTCTGGCTTACGCCTATGAAGATGGCGTCTGCTCTCAATTTGACGTGATTAATCATGGAGCAGCGGATGCATATCATATGGCGGACAGACTGGGAGCTACGGTGGGACCCAGCATTGGGTTTATTACGGATTTGGGATTAGCGTTGATTGGCATGGTGGGTGCACTGCTTTATTTTGGCAGGTTAGTAACTTTAGGACAGATTTCGTCCTTTGTGTTGTATTCCAGAAAGTTTTCGGGACCGATTAATGAGATTGCCAACATAGTGAATGAGATTTATTCTGCACTGGCAGCGGCAGAGAGAGTGTTTCGTCTGTTGGATGAGCCGGAGGAGCTTCATGACATTTACCGGGCGGAAGAGTTAACGAATGTGGAGGGGAATGTGACAATGGATCATGTTTCCTTTGGATATCTTCCGGGGAAAACCATATTGCATGATTTCAGCTTACGGGCGGATGCAGGCAAAATGATAGCAATCGTGGGGGCGACCGGTGCAGGAAAAACCACGATTATCAACCTTTTGATGCGTTTTTATGATGTGGACGAGGGAGAGATTCTGGTGGACGGAAAGCCCATTCGTTCTGTTACCAGAGACAGCCTTCGCCGTAGTTATGCAATGGTGCTTCAGGATACCTGGGTATTCAACGGAACCATTTTTGACAACATCGCTTACGGAAAAGAAGGGGCTACCATGGAAGAAGTAGTAGCTGCAGCGAAAGCGGCGCATATCCATAATTATATTATGCGTCTTCCAAAGGGCTATCAGACTATGATTGGTGAGGATGGCGGCAATATCAGTAAAGGGCAGAAGCAGCTTCTCACTATTGCCAGAGCTATGCTTTATGATACGCGCATGCTGATTCTGGACGAGGCCACCAGCAATGTGGATACCAACACTGAGCGCAAAGTCCAGAAGGCAATGCGAAACCTCATGAAGGATAAGACTTGTTTTGTGATTGCTCACAGATTGTCCACCATCCAGAATGCAGATAACATTCTGGTGGTGGATCACGGTGACGTGGTGGAGCAGGGTGTGCACGAAGAACTGATGGCTAAGAAGGGGTACTACTACAAGCTGTATGCCAGTCAGTTTGAATAAGGTGCTCTTAGTAGTGCATATGATACAATTTTTCATAAATTCCGCCTTGGGCGAGGAGTTCCTCATGGGTACCGGATTCGGCGATGCCGTCCTCGGTCAGCACAAGAATTCGCTCGGCATTCTGAATAGTGGTAAGGCGGTGTGCGATGACAAAGGTGGTACGGTTCTTTGCGAGTTTCTCCAGGGAATCCTGTACCACTTTTTCGCTTTCATTATCCAGTGCGGAGGTAGCCTCATCAAAAATCAAGATGGGCGGATTTTTTAAGAATACTCTGGCGATGGATAGGCGCTGTTTCTGACCGCCGGAAAGCTTGATGCCGCGCTGCCCGATGTCGGTGTCGTATCCGTCCGGGAAGGACATGATAAAGTCGTGGGCATTGGCATTTTTGGCTGCTTCAATCACTTCCTCGCGGGTTGCATTCTGCTTGCCGTAAGCGATATTTTCATAGATGGTTCCTGCAAACAGGTAAACATCCTGCTGGACGATTCCAATCTGGTCGCGCAGGCTCTTAAGAGTCACTTTACGGATATCCTGTCCGTCCACTTTGATACATCCTCCTGTGACGTCGTAAAATCTGGGAATCAGGGAGCAAAGTGTGGTTTTGCCGGCACCGGAGGAACCCACCAGAGCTACATAGGAGCCAGCGGGAACGTCAAGACTTACATGATTCAAAACATTGTCTGTGTTTTCCCGATACTGGAAAGAGACATCCTCAAAGGAAATATGGCCTTTTACCTCTTTGAGTGCAACGGCGTCTTTGGCGTCCTCAATATCCGGTTCGATATTCATGATTTCACGGAAACGTTCAAAACCGGTGTAGCCGTTCTGGAACTGCTCGGTGAAATCAACCAGTGTTCTGATGGGGTCGGTAAATACACCGATGTAGAGTAAGAAGGTAATCAGATCGCTGACATTAAAGTTACCCTTTGCAATCAGAAAAGCGCCGGTCAGGATAACACTTACCTGAATCAAGGTGGTAAAAATACCTACACCGGACTGGAAAATACCCATGTAGCGGTAGCTGTTTTTCTTAGAGGCGAGAAATCCGTCATTTCCCTGTTTGAATTTCTGATTTTCCACGTCTTCGTTTGCAAAAGACTTGACTACGCGGATGCCGGAAAGATTGTCTTCTATCTGTGCATTGATCTCAGCGATACGCATTCTGTTGGTGCGAAAGGCCTGCCGCATCTTCCTGTTCAGCTTAAAAGCGAAAGCAAATAAAAATGGAATAATAATGAATGCAGCCAGAGACAGCCATCCGTTGATATTAATCAGGATAATCAGCGCACCGGTAATCTTCAAGAGAGACAGGATAATGTTCTCCGGACCGTGGTGCAACAGCTCGGTAATATCAAACAAGTCGGAAGTGATACGGCTCATCAGCTGTCCAACTTTCGCATCGTCATAGAAGGAAAAGGACAGTTTTTGCATATGTCCGAAAATT
>JAILPF010000267.1 GCA_024699575.1 Acetatifactor sp.
TTAATAGAATAATGAATTTGCGGTCACATATGACCTACGTTGCATAATCGCAACATAAATCTGAACGCCTGTCCTGCACTTTTACAAACCCCATGTTGTCTCCTCACTAGCTGTCTTTTTATTATTATTCAGTGATCGGCACCATCTCTTTGCCACTGCCACCACACCTATAACATTCGCTACTTCCTGCTCCACCGCAGGTGTGGCACTCGAATGAACCTTCTCCATTACAACGATTGCAGGGAGGATGTCCGTTATATCCCCAGCATCTGTTACAGGTTGCCGTAAAAAGGGTTCCATGGCAGTGACCGCATATTCCACTTCCGGCGCAACCCTTACAGGTCACGCCGCTCTGGTAATCGCATTCCGCACAACCGGCACCATTACAATACTTGCACACGCCTGTACCGTTGCAGCCATTACATAATCCACTGCCCGGCGAAGAGCAGTTGGTACAGGGAACCAGCGTAGTTCCGCCACATTGTTCACAGGTGACGGTTCCCTCCCCTCCACAGAGGTCACAAGCTTCCTGCCCGGTGCCACCGCACACATCACAGGCACTCTCTCCACTTCCATAGCATACGGAGCATGCCACTTCCTGCCATGCCACCGGTTGTTCCTGCCCCTGCGACTGTTCCTCATCTCTTCTGTTTTCATCTGATTTATGGACAAACTCTTCCGGGGCTGTTGAGTTTATGATGTTTTCAACCATTGCATAACCCGGATTATTTTTGATGGAATCCACAATCTCAAACTCTTCTTCCTGCAGATTATCTCCACCCACAGCATCTACAAAACTGATAATCTCTCGCACCGCATCGCAGAAGGGGTTCCTCTCCCCGCTCTCTATGTGAATTGTTTCAAATTCATTCTCCGCAAGTTTTTCTCCGATTCTATAATAATCCGCTGAGATGTTCAGAACCCTTTTTCCATCCTGCTCCTGCGTATAGCCCTGTTCTACCAGACAATTATATAATATTGTATATGCATCCGGAAGAGGCATATCAACCAGATTCTGATCGTTCAAGAGCGCTTTCGCATCATAGTTGTTATAAATCACCGCGCAGACAGGATACCCCGGCTCTTCATCCACATAAAAGCCAACATTGGGATTGACCTGAAATTCCACATATAACTCGGGGACGATATCAGGTATCTTGGTATAGATGATTTCCCGCGAAAATTCCTGTTTCCCGGTCTGCTCATCAGTTCGGGATTCCTCACTTTCCTGCGTCACATTCCTTTCAGATAGCATATCCGAACCGGTGGTATCTGCCTTAGAGCCACACGCAGCTAACATCATGGATGCAGTAGTAAGACTAATTATCCGCAAAAGCAAACTTTTAGAACTGACTTCATTTTTCATGAGATTCCTCCTCCCATGTTCCTACTCTGCAAGGTATTGCCTGATTTTCTCCATCACATCCACAAGAATCCTAAGATTCTCAAAGGTATCCCCCGTCTCCAGTGAGTGGTTTGCTTTTGGATAGGTATAAAGCGGAATCTTATGTTTTCCACACAAAATCTTCACCTCTCCCGGATTCACCCAAGGGTCCTTAAGTCCGCTAAATGCCACACCCTCCGGCATCCCCTCGCAGAGGGTCTGCTCCAGCGGTGTGTAAAAAACATTCTTACCGGTAATCTGATGCTTTATTGCATATTGCGTGGCAATTACCGTACCGATACTCTTGGACACAAACAGGATATCATCGTAAGTCTCCCATGAGAGCTTAGACAACTGTTCTTCTGCCTGAGCATACAATATTTCAAACGCCTCCCGCATCAATTGGGGATTCCCTTTGATATTCCCACCATCATATACGTAATTCACAAGAATCTGTTCCTGATACCCCACTTCATCCGCCAGCTTCCTTGCGTGATACAACAGCGGTTTATCTGTGTGATATCCAATTCCCGGGAAAAACACTGCAATTTTCGACATCTTATACCTCGTTAAAATAATATTTCTTTAGCCTGTAACCTGTAATCAGGCAAACTGTAATTCCTGAGATTCCAAGAACTGCCATCACCACTGCCGCTCCAGAGCCTTTTCCAAATCCAAATACATGAGCCAAAACGCTCTCTTGTGCCACACTGTCCATGAGCGGTTCAAAGATTTCATCCACCAAAAAGCCTCCGGCAAACAGTCCTATGGGAATGGTGAAATACTGCAACGTGTTTCGGCAGGCATATACTCTTCCCTGCAATTCAACCGGGATAGATGTACGCATAATCACATCCAGATTGGAACTCATCACAGGCACCAATATCCAGCCGATTACCTGTCCGATACACCACAGAATGGGGCTTCTGGAAAATGCAAGCAAAAAGTTCTCAATTCCCAGAGAAAAAAGCATGGTAAGGTATACCACTCTGATTCTATCCTTTGGCTTTGGAAGCACGGATGCAATCAAGCTTCCCACAATCATAGCAGCTCCCGAGCAGGAAGTAACAATCCCAAGCATATTGGCTCCTCCCCGAGGATTTGGGAGGACAAATGCAGGGAGTACCGCATCAAATGCGGAGGCCACCAGATTGACTCCCGCCATAAAGAAAATCAATGTCAGAATCATAGGATTCCTTTTTAAGAACCCTAATCCTTCCTTTACAAGCTCTCCCAAAGGCACATTGCCTTTTATTTCCGCTTTCGGAATCCGAATCCAAAATGCCAGTGCCACAAATGCAAGCAGAAAACTTCCCAAATCCGCCGCAATCACCAGATTCATTCCCCAAAAGGAATACAGTGCTGCTGCCAGTAAAGGATTCAAAATCGATATCGCAGACCGTGAGAAGGACATCAAGCCACTGGTTTTCTGATACTCTTCATCCGGAATAATCAATGTCAATGCCACCTCGGAAGCTGGCTGCTGCACTGTATTCATCAATCCGCTCAGAGCATTGATTGCATATAAGTGCCATACTGCAAGCATATCCAGTTTTAGCATAACAAACACAAGCACTGTAGTCGACGCCGCGATAGCATCACAAATAAGCATTGTCCTCTTTTTATCCAAACGGTCTGTCAATGCTCCTGCAAAAATACTTACGAGCACATAAGGTACATAGGAACAGATGGTCAGCAGAGCTGTACTTAACGCTGAACCGGTCCTGTCATACAACCATAAGGTCAGTGCGAATTCTGTCATGGCACTGCCCAATTGGGAAATACTCTGTGTGCTCCATAAGATATAAAAATCCTTTAATTTCATTGTTCTTTGCTCCTTTTCAATCAACTATCGTTTCATGGAAATAAGCAAAGCCTGAGGATATACATCACTTTGATGCTCCTCCATGCAGTCTCCTCAAGCTCTGCATGGAGCCACAGCAATCATCAATATCATTTTTCTACTTCCTCACTTATCATATATCCGATGCCCTATTTGACTTCTCTATCATATCACCACATTCATTTTCTGTAAAATGCATAATCAGTTCATTCACATATTCAGGAGCATCCGTGTTGGAGTTATGACCTGCATTTTTAATCCATACAAGTGGAATTTTGGTATGCTTATGCCAGGCCTTATTGTATCTGATGCACGAACCGGCATGGTCCTTTTCTCCACAGATAAGTAACGCCGGACATTTGATTTCATAAGCCAAGTCCGCCTCCATGGCATCAGCAAGCATTCGGAAGCCATGTCCTGATATCCTGGCATACCTATCCTGATCTCCATCATAGGTCATCATGATTTCATGCATAAGACGTCTTCCATACTCTGTGGTTGCCACTCCATTGGTTCCGGTCTTAAGCAGAGATTTCCATGGATAATATCGATATACCGGTTCCATTCTCTTTAAAAGCCATATTTCGATAGCCGTTACATAATGCCTCTGTAAGGGTGCCGAGTCGATGGAAATGAAACCCTTCAGCTTGTCCTTGTATTTCTCGGCATATGCCTGCCCCACATAACCGCCCATAGACTGTCCCGCAATGACGGGCTTTGTAAGCTGCTCCTTCTCCAGAATCTCATCCAGCCACCTCGCCTTATCCATCAGAGTAAAATCGAAAGAAAATGGCCAAGAAGCAGCGTGCGCCGGAGCATCCCAGACAAATACATTCACCTTGTCTTCGAAAAACTCCACCTGCTTATCAAACAGTCTGTGGTCCGCAGTCAATCCCGGCAGAAATACCAGGGTTACCGCATCCTCCTTGATTTTATCAGAAACCCAATAATGAATTGTACCGCATCTGGTCACATGTGTCTTTTCTACCATTCTTCTCCCTCATTCCACAATCTGTCCGTAAAACAAAAGCTCCGGAGTATCTGCATTTGTATAAATCATGAAGCGAAACGGTTGATTTGCATGAAATTCTTTGATTTCCTGTGGTTCATACATGGCGCACGTTTCCATGGTCACCATTGTAGCCGCAGCCGCCTCTATACCGTCCTCGTCAGCTATCATTTTCGTCTTTTGAATGATATTGGAGATAAAGAAATCAGCATCACTCATTGCCGAAAAATCGGCTTTCGCACCGTCAAATGCCAGATTCGCACCGCGCGCTTTCAAAAATTTGACAAACTCACCCGCTTCAAAAGAGGTTTCCACATCCAGTTTGGGAAGCTTGACATTCACAGTCTGAGAATTCGCATCCTTTAGCTTCTCAGACACTTTATCCACATTCCCCAGAACAAAAACAGCCTTGATTCCACCATTCAGGGGAAGAACAATGAACTTCCCTCCATTTTCCTCATAAAACGGTATGCTTTCTTCCATGGTCATATAATCTTTGGATACCAGCTTCCCTTTTTTGGTGGTAAACTCTCCGGAAGA
>JAILPF010000302.1 GCA_024699575.1 Acetatifactor sp.
AGATGACCAGAGGAGGGCGGCTGGTTCCGGAAGTATTACTCACCTCCGGGCAGGGATTCTACAACTATATGCTGGACCATTATGGTATGTCTATTTTTCTTTCATTACTTTTGCTGATTTTTGCGGGTGTGACGATGATTGCAGCATTGTGTATGAAACTGTTATACCGCCACAAGATTGACATGTTTTATGGCGCAATGGTGATTTTTGTTACAGCTGCATGGCTGGTGACGAATTCCTATTTCTATCCTTTTTTGTTCGGACATTATCATATTGACGGTCTTACGAACTTTATGTGCTGTCTGATGATTCCCTTTAGCTTTATCATTTATCTGAACCGGGTACAGAATGGACGCTATCAAAAGTGGATGATTATTTTTCTGATGCTTTCATCCGCAAATCTGGTCGTATGGCCGGTGTTGCATTTTACGGGAGTTCTTCCGCTGATGGATGCCTTGAGACCCATCGATACGGTATTGGTAGTGCTTCTAATAGGTGCTCTCATGATTTTGCTGCTTGATTTCAAAAGAGGCTTTATATTTGAATATCGTTATACTGCCATCGGTATGTTTGTCTTTTTCCTGTCTGCGATTGTTGAGATTGTTTTTCTGACTTTTTATACATGGAATCACGATGATATACCTGTATTGCTGGGACTTGGTTTCCTGCTTGCACTCATAGTGATTCAGCAGATTGATGATTTGCGCCGGATTGGTTTGGAAAAGCAACGTGCGATTGAACTTTCCAATGCCAAGACGAGCTTTCTGGCAAGTATGTCTCACGAAATCAGAACTCCTATCAATTCTATTTTAGGATTGAATGAAATGATTTTGAGAGAAAATAGAGATCCAGTGATTGATGAATATGCCCGCGGGGTTTACAGCTCCGGTAAAATGCTGTTGATGCTTGTTAATGATGTTCTGGATTTTTCCAAGATTGAGGCCGAAAAATTAGAGATTAACACTTCGGAATACCGGTTTTCCAAATTGCTGGCGGAACTGATGTCTATGGTAATAGAGAGAGCACAGGCAAAAAAGCTTACACTGGAAGAAAGGATAGCCCCCGATGTGCCGGACGGACAGATTGGTGATGAATTCAGAATTAAACAGATACTGATTAATCTTATCGGTAATGCTATAAAGTACACCGATAAAGGTGGGGTCTGGGTCAAGGTGAGCGGAGAATAT
The DNA here is from genome assembly GCA_024699575.1 of Acetatifactor sp. Lineage (GTDB taxonomy): Bacteria > Bacillota > Clostridia > Lachnospirales > Lachnospiraceae > Acetatifactor. Next base: position 1,188 of record JAILPF010000302.1, read on the forward strand.
CTTGCAGATGACTCGTACCTGCTCTGCCTGTGTATCAAGGATAGCGGGAGAGGAATTAAGGAGGAAGATAAGGAATATCTGTTTGATGCATTTTATCGGGCGGACTTAAAAAAGAATACCAGTGTGGAAGGTACCGGCCTGGGATTAGCCATCGTAAAAAGGCTGGTAGATGCTATGGGAGGCTCCATAGAGGTGGAGAGTGAGTACCGAAAGGGCTCTGAGTTTATCGTAAAACTACCGGTTAAGGTTACGGATAAAACTCCGGCGGTTGAGAGAATCCATCAGGTTCTGGAGTCGGAAGCAGAGGTACATAAGCAGGAAACCTCTTCTTTCGTGGCGCCAAAGGCACGGATACTGGCGGTGGATGATAATTTATCCAATCTGACAATTGTAAAGCTTTTCCTGAAACATACCCAGATTAAGCTGGATTTGTGTGTGAGTGGAACCGAAGCGATTGAACTGTGCAAGAAAAAAGTATATGACTTAATCCTGTTGGATCATATGATGCCGGAACCGGATGGAATCGAAACTTTGCGAAGAATTCGAAGGGACTCTGCATCATGGAATAAAAAAACACCTGCAGTTGTCCTGACTGCAAATGCGATAGCAGGAAGCAGGGAGAAATACCTGGCAGCAGGATTTGAGGATTATCTGTCAAAGCCTTTGGATTCAAAAGTTTTGGAACAGACAATTCTGCGATTCCTTCCGCAAGAAAAAATAGGTTCAGAGGAGACGTTATCTGCCTCGGAGGACGAAGTCTTGGAATTTATGCCGGATGAAGAGGAAACAGCGGAGACCTCCGGGCAGACAAAAGGACAACTTTTGCCACGTTTGGCAGCTGTTGGCAGTGATACAGATGCGGCACTGCGACATTGTGCCGGAGACGAGGATTTTCTTGCGGAAATCATCTCTGACATTATAGCGGAATGTCCTGCAAAGATTCAGAAAATGGAAGAAAACGCTGAAGCTGGAAAGGCGGAACAATACGCCATAGATGCCCATGCCGTCAAAGGAATTATGGCTACAATCGGTATGGAGGAGCTGAGCCGGAGAGCAGCAGAACACGAGAAAGCCGGCACTGAAGGTGACTTGGATTTTATCCGGCGGGATTATAAGGAGTTTTTGATTGCGTACAAGAATGTCTGTGAAAGCCTGAAAACGGTAATACAGGAAGGATAGCGGAGGAAAATTGGGTTGAGAAGAAGGCTGAGTATTGTTTTGGGGGCAATCATTGCGTTGTTTAGTATTATTGGGGGACTGACAGCTTGTGGGGAAAAGCATGATGCAAAAGACCAACCAGCAACGGTAGAACAGGCGGTGGAGGAACCCTCTGTACCGGCCGAGAACACTGTGGAAGAGGAGGAACAGATGCCTGAGGAACAGATGGCTGAGGATGGATTGAAGGTGGACGGAGCTCATCTGACGGACGCAGAAGGCAATCCAATTCAACTTCGAGGAATCAGTACTCATGGAATTGCGTGGTTCCCGGATTATGTGAACAGGGAGGCTTTTTTATGGGTGAAAGAGAATGCCGCCTGCAATGTGGTACGCATCTCCATGTATACCAGTGAATGGGGTGGTTACTGTGTGCAGACAGGAGATAAGGATTCCTTAAAACAGCTGATTGACGAGGGGGTACAGGCGGCTACGGAGCTTGGATTGTATGTCATTATTGACTGGCATATTTTGGGCGCAGATTCGGAGGACAGAGAAGATTGCAATCCTCTTCATTATGTGGAGGAAGCAAAGTCTTTCTTCGGAGAGATGTCATCGAAATATAAGGATTACCCCAATGTGATTTATGAGATATGCAATGAGCCGAATAATGGTGAATTTGGTGAGGAGTTTGCTGTAACATGGCAGGATATTAAGGATTATTCCAATCAGGTTATCCCTGTAATCCGCGCAAATACCGATAATGTGATTGTGGTGGGCACACCGCGCTGGTCTTCAGATGTCAATGCAGCTGCGGATGATCTGGATTCTGAGGATTCTTTGTCCAACCAGTACTCAAACATTATGTATACCTATCATTTTTACGCTGGCTCCCACAGAGACTGGGAGAGGTCGGAGTTAGAAAAAGCCCTGCAAAAGGGATTGCCTGTGTTTGTGACAGAGTATGCTTCCTGTGATGCCTCCGGTAATGGTGGAATTGATGAGACTTCCATGCTGGCATGGTATGATTTGCTGGATCAATACGGGGTCAGCTATGTCAAATGGAATCTCTCCAACAAGGCTGAAACCAGTGCATTTATCAACAGTTCCTGTGGGAAAGTAAATGACTGGTCAATGGATGAAATATCTCCATCCGGACAGCTGATGATCAGAGAGTATGAAAAAAGAAGCAGGTAATCACGGTTCGCGACCTAATACCTGTGCAGAGTGCAGACCGGGATAAGGAATTCAGCAAGATAGTTACCATTTTTACACGCGGATTAGGTGATTAGCTCTTTGGGTATGTAATCTGTTTTTGTACATTACACGCAACGGAGAAAAATATAATTTTCGTATGCCTACCATTTATTTACCAGACATATTTTTCTTGATTTATTGCATTTTTGCGTGTGATTTTCGCAGTTATCAGGATTACTTAAGGCATATCGGAGTGGTAAAGCTATTGAAATAGACACGCGAGGCCGGTAAAAGGATAAATCCGTATGCCACTTTCAAAAAATGTGGACATACGGATTTGAGATATGTATGTTGGTGCGTGTCATTATGAAAAATAAGACAGTTTTCGGATTGCTCACCATTATAAATAAGGTGTTGCATAAAACAAGATTTTGTGCTAGTATGTGAAAATACCGATGAGGGAGTAGCAGGCGTGCAACGTGACAAGTCAACATAATGATTGAATAATCTGGCTTGTATTAAATTGCGAGACTCATGTATAACGGACAGGATATACATGGATCTTCTTATAATAAGAATGACTTCAGACCAAGTATAGCAACACGTTATGCTTGGTTATTTATTTATAGCGAGCAAGGAAAACAAGCGACCGCAAAGCGGGCATTTGTTTTCACGCGAGCGTATACGAAATAGAAACTTAAGTCGCGAAGCGACGGGATGTGCGGAGCACATCGTTTCTATGAGTGAAAAAGAGCAAGGAAAACAAGCGACCGCAAAGCGGGCATTTGTTTTCACGCGAGCGTATACGAAATAGAAACTTAAGTCGCGAAGCGACGAGATGTGCGGAGCAATCGTGTGTGCGAAGGAGTTAGAAAGAAAAATGAACTGGAATTTAATGTTTTTTGTGAACAGTGTGCTGTTAGGAGTGGGACTTGCCATGGATGCATTTTCCGTGTCACTGGCGAACGGCCTGAATGAGCCCCTGATGAAACGGGGTCGAATGTCACTGATTGCCGGAGTGTTTGCAGTGTTTCAGGCAGCTATGCCTATGATTGGCTGGAGGTGTGTACACACGATTGCACAGTACTTTCAGGCATTTGAAAGGATGATCCCCTGGATTGCGCTGATTCTGCTTTTGTATATCGGTGGCAAGATGCTAATGGAAGGTATTAAGGGGAATGAGGAAGAATGTGAGACACTGAGCCTTGGATTTGCTACTTTGATGGTACAGGGAATCGCAACATCCATCGATGCATTATCTGTCGGTCTTGCTATTTCGGAGTATTCCTGGATAATGGCCTTTGTATGTTCGGTGATTATTGCTGTGGTTACTTTTTTTATCTGCATATCTGGCCTGCAGATTGGGAAAATCATGGGAACCAGACTGACCGGCAAAGCAAATGTCTTAGGTGGAGTGATTTTGATTTGCATTGGACTGGAGATATTCATAAAAGGTGTGTTCTTCGGTTGAAAAAAGTGGTACAAATATGATAAACTATGCAAGAAGAATTAATTGGAGGAAAAGAAGATGGGAATGAATTCAATTGATGCAGAAGACGATCAGTTTGCATATCGTTACGATACGCAGTTATTAATCGACAGACGTGATAAGGATTTGGATGAAGATGAAATTGCTGACTATATCACAGAAAACTTCGAGGGCAACAGTCTGATTGCTGCCGGAGATGAAGAGCTGGTAAAAATACATTTTCATACGAATGAGCCTTGGAAAGTATTGGAATACTGCAATAGTGTAGGTGAGATTTATGATATTGTTGTTG
>JAILPF010000306.1 GCA_024699575.1 Acetatifactor sp.
AGGCACATCCGTAAATACAAAGCACAGGATGGCGAGAATGGCGGTAAGAAAAACTGCCGTGGTAAAGACGGTGAAGATATCATTATAAAAGTCCCCGCAGGTACTGTAATTAAGGAAGCTGAGTCTAATCAGGTAATTACGGATATGTCTGGAGATAACACAAGGGTTGTTCTTTTAAAGGGAGGACGTGGCGGAAACGGTAATCAGCATTACGCTACCAGTACCATGCAGGCACCTAAGTATGCACAGCCGGGACAGCCGGCACAGGAGCTGGAACTGATTCTTGAGTTAAAGGTAATTGCGGATGTTGGCTTAGTTGGTTTCCCTAATGTTGGAAAATCCACTTTTCTCGCAAGAGTAACCAATGCAAAACCGAAGATTGCAAACTATCATTTCACAACATTGAATCCTAATTTAGGTGTTGTTGATTTGGAGGGAACCGGAGGATTTGTTATCGCCGATATCCCCGGATTGATTGAAGGCGCATCAGAGGGTGTGGGACTTGGTCATGATTTTTTAAGACATATTGAACGTACCAAGGTTATCATTCATATTGTTGATGCGGCCGGAACAGAAGGCAGAGATCCTATACAGGATATTTATGCAATTAATAAAGAACTGGACTCCTATAACGAAGAGATATCAAAACGTCCGCAGGTGATTGCTGCAAATAAAATTGATGCAATTTATAATGCGGAAAATGACCCGATAGAAGAAATCAAAAAAGAATTTGAACCTAAGGGAATAAAAGTTTATCCGATATCTGCAGTGACAGGTGAAGGAGTGAAAGAACTTCTGTATCACGTTTATGAGATGCTTCAAAGTGTCGGACAGGAAACAACGGTATTTGAACAGGAATACTTCCCTGAAAGGGCATCAGGATTTTCAGATGAACCGTATACTGTAACATATGATGAAGAGGAAGATGAGTATGTTGTTGAAGGACCGAGAATTGAAAAAATGCTCGGATACACAAACCTCGACAGTGAAAAAGGCTTTAGATTCTTCCAGAACTTCTTAAAAGAATCCGGTATCCTGGATGAACTGGAAGCACTTGGTATCAACGAGGGTGACACAGTCAGAATGTATGGGCTGTCCTTTGATTACTACAAATAATGAAGTTAAATAATAGGAGAACGAAATGACGAGCAAACAGAGAGCATATCTTAAAAGCCTCGCAAGTACATTAAATCCGGTTTTTCAGATTGGAAAGTCCAGCCTTACCCCGGAAGTGACAGAGGCTGTTAACGAGTGTTTTAATAATAACGAATTGATTAAAATAGCAGTTTTAAAAAACTGTTTAGATGACCCTAGAGCGATTGCTGAGGTCCTTGCTGAAAGAACACACTCACAGGTTGTTCATGTGATTGGTAAAAAAATTGTTCTTTATAAGCCGGACAAGGATAAGCCTAAAATTGTTCTTCCGTAGTAATTGTTTTTAGAACAAACGAGGGATAAAAGATGAAGATTGGTATCATTGGTGGGACATTTAATCCGATTCACATCGGGCATCTCGTACTTGCGACAGAAGCGATGAAAGAATATAATCTGGATGAGATATGGTTTATTCCCACAGGAATGTCCTATATGAAATCCCAAAAACAAATTGCATCTGCCCGAGATAGACTGGCGATGACAGAATTGGCGATTGCCGGGAATGAGCGGATGAAATGTTTGGATATTGAAATTAAAAGAGAAGGATATACTTATACTTACGAAACACTGGAACAGCTTCATAGGGAATATCCTGAACATGACTTTTTCTTTATTTTTGGTGCAGACTGTCTTTATACAATCGAAACATGGAAACTTCCTGAACAGATTTTTAGCCAGTGCGAAATTATTGCAGCAGCCCGTAATGGAAGTTTAATAGAGGAAATGAAGACAAAGGCGACTGAACTCGAGAAAAAATATGATGCCAAAATACATTTAATGCCGTTCATGGATTTAGAGATTTCATCCACTGTATTGAGAGAACGTCTGATGAATGGAAAACCCGTTAAATATTTGATCCCTGATGCAGTGATAGAATATATCTCAGAAAATAAGCTTTATAAGGACTAAAAACATGCAAAACAAAAAAGATTTAGATATCGGTAAAATCAGAAAATCTTTAAAGAAAACAATGGACTCCAAGCGTTATGAGCATACGCTGGGGGTGGAATATACTGCAGCTGCGTTGGCAATGTGCCATGGAGGGTCCATTACGGAGGCACAACTGGCCGGATTATTACATGATTGTGCAAAATGTATTACCAACGAAAAAAAGATTTCTCTTTGTGAAAAGTATAAAATTGAAATTTCTGAGGTGGAAAGACGTAATCCGTTTCTGCTACATTCCAAGCTTGGAGCATTTCTTGCTGAAAAAAAATACCATGTTCAAAATCAGGATATCATAAATGCAATCAGGAATCATACAACAGGTCGTCCGGAAATGAGTCTGCTTGAAAAAATTGTGTTTATTGCGGATTACATTGAACCGGGAAGAAAACAGGCTCCTAATTTAGAGACAATCAGAAAGATTGCTTTTGAAGATATTGATTCTGCACTTGTCCTGATATTGAAGGATACCTTGACATATTTGAAAAATGGCCAAGGGGAGCTTGACCCGATGACGGAGCAGACGTATCAATATTATATTAAATAATATTAGAAAGGGAAGTTTAGTATATGAATAATTCTTGTGAGATGGCAAAAATTGCAATTGAGGCTTTGGAAGATAAAAAAGCGCAGGATATTAAGGTAATAGATATCAGTGAAGTATCTGTTATTGCGGATTATTTTATTATTGCAGGAGGAAGCAACAGAAGCCAGATACAAGCACTAAGTGATAATGTGGATGAGAAGCTTGGAAGAGCAGGCTTCCCATGCAAACAGATTGAAGGATATGATTCTGCAAATTGGATTTTACAGGACTTTGGCGACGTAATTGTCCATAT
>JAILPF010000332.1 GCA_024699575.1 Acetatifactor sp.
ACTGCTAAACTTGCAGGTACAGAGAGAGGAATCACTGAACCTACACCTACCTTCTCAGCATGCTTTGGTCAGGCATTCCTTGAACTTCATCCTACTAAGTACGGTGAGGAACTTGTTAAGAAGATGCAGAAGAGTGGAGCGAAGGCTTACCTTGTAAACACCGGATGGAACGGAACAGGTAAACGTATCTCCATCAAAGATACCCGTGGAATCATTGATGCAATCTTAAGCGGAGATGTTTTGAAAGCTCCTACCAAGAAGATTCCTTACTTTGATTTTGAAGTTCCTATAGAGCTTCCCGGTGTTGATCCTGCAATTCTTGACCCTCGTGATACATATGCAAATGCTTCTGAGTGGGATGAGAAGGCAAAAGATCTTGCTGGAAGATTCATTAAGAACTTTGCAAAATATGAAGGAAACAATGCAGGTAAGGCACTTGTAGCTGCAGGTCCTCAATTATAATCTAAAAATTTCATAAAATCAGTTGTATTTTCTGAAAAAAATGGCTATAATGTAAATAACCTGAAATGCACGATAACTCTTGTTAGTTTTGAACCTACATTTACTTTAAACGGGATTCCTATATTGCCGAGCGGCTGTCAAGCCCTCACCTGTTTTCAGGGATTGGAAGGGAAGGCAAAAATTCGGTTGCGGTCACCCACCTAGCTTTGCTAGGAGTCAAAAAACAAGAGGCGGCATTTTGGGGGGATAATATTATACGAAAGAAGAGAGCAGTCCGTAAGGGCTGCTCTTTTAAGCTTTATGACACGAAAATGCAGGGATTGGATGCATGAAAAAAATAGTTTATCTGGTGAAAGTGTTTTTATGTATAATAGGTTTTATTGCTTTGGCTGTTCTTTCTAGGACGAAAAACAAAATTGAGAATAATATGGAAGAGGAACTGCCGGATGCTGTTATCCTCATTGATGAAATAGATAAGGATATTAACATACATAAACAAAAAATAAGAGTATTGATTAAAAATACAGATTATCAAAGCATTTATCATGAACAAGTTCTACTCAGCTCAGATACGGATTATACATTGAGTTTTAACAACGGTGAACAAGAGCAGTTCTGCCGATATAAGGCAGGAGAAGAAGTATTGATTAAACCGGATTGTGATTTTTTTTATGGGCACAAGGTGGTTGTCGCACCACAAGTTCAAACCGGGAAAATAATTCTCAAAAATGTGCATAGAAATCAGGGATGCCCTGCATATAGCGGATGCATAGAGCTCTTTGAGGATGTTGGGGGAATTATCGCAATCAATGAAGTGGATTTGGAAGAATACCTTTACAGCGTTGTCCCAAGTGAAATGCCTTCGTCATATCCGAAAGAAGCTCTTTGCGCACAGGCTGTCTGTGCCCGGACATATGCCTATCGTCATATTTTGCAGGCTTCATATCCCCGGTATGAAGCACATGTTGATGATAGTACATCGTTTCAGGTATATAATAATATCCCTGAACAGGAGAGTACAACTGATGCGGTAAATGAGACGAGGGGGCTTTTGCTTTATGCACCGGATGGTGAACCTGCGGCGACATTTTATTATTCAACATCTTGTGGTTTCGGAAGTGATGAGACTGTCTGGAAAACAAATGAGACGATGAATGGAAATTATTTACACTCCAAAAGACTTTGCAACTATGATGCAATAGATGGAAAGCTAATGATGGATGAAGAGGCTTTTCAGACATATATTATGCAGGTAAACGAAAATGACTTTGAAAAGGACTGTGGATGGTATCGGTGGAACTATCGTGTGGAGCATTTGAATATGCAGCATATATATGACATCCTCTGCGAGAGATATAATGAAAATGAAACATTGGTTCTTACCAAAAAGGAAAAGAATTATATCAGTGAAATTCCACAAAAGTTTAAATGTTTGAAAGACATATACATTGCTGCAAGAGGGCCGGGGGGAGTGGCTGATGAATTGGTTATTGAGACAGATAACAATACATATAAAATTATCTCAGAACATAATATTAGATATGTGCTTAATTCCGGTGAAAATCAGGTAAAACTGCAGGATGGGAAGTTGATTGAGTGTAAAGAGTTGCTACCCAGTGGCTTTTTTATATTGCAAACTAGAAAAGAAAAAGAGAATGTGGTAGGATATAGCTTAATAGGCGGGGGATTTGGACACGGCGCCGGAATGAGCCAAAACTGTGCAAAACAAATGGCTGTTGAAGGCTATTCGTATGAACAGATATTACAGTTCTTTTTTGAAAATTGTACTATTGAACAATGTAAATGAGGGAAGGCGGAAACAAAATAGCATGCACAAATTATATTTAATACTGAATGACTTCTCTACGCAGATGAAAAAGCAAAATATAAGTGCTTTTGCAGCCAGCACAGCGTTCTTTTTGTTCTTATCTTTTGTACCGATGCTGATTGTTCTGTGTACAATCATTCCGTTTACTCCGTTGACGGAGGCGGATATTACAGGATTGATAACAGATGTAACGCCGGATACTCTGGACACATTGATAGAAAGTATGATAGATAGCGTATTCGAGAAATCAGCAGGTGTAATGTCTGTTGCTATTTTGACTACTATCTGGTCTGCGGGCAAAGGTGTCATGGCGTTGATACAGGGTTTGAATGCTATTAATGATGTAGATGAGAATCGTAATTATTTTCACTTGAGATTTGTTGCATCTTTTTATACAGTCATTATGCTGGTCAGCATATTGCTTTCTATGCTTATTGTTATTTTTTCCAATCAGCTGATAGGAATCGCAGAGAGGAGACTACCTCATTTTACGCAGATTCATTCTGTTTCTATGCATCTTAGAGTGATAATTACCTGGGCTGTTATCACCCTCCTGATTTGCGTTATCTATTCCTATGTTCCTAATCAAAAATTGAGATTTCGAGAGCAGATTCCGGGAGCAGCCCTGTCTGCAGTAGCCTGGAGCGTTTTCTCGTGGGGTTTTTCCGTGTATGTAAGTTTTTCGAAAAGCTTCAGCATTTATGGGAGCATTTCCCTGATTATTATGGTGATGATTTGGTTGTACTTCTGTATGTATATTATCATGGTAGGGGCGTACATTAATCGATATTTTCGGCCGATTAACAGGGTGCTTGTCCGCTTGAATGTACGCGAAGGTACGAGAACAAGGTGATTTTTCACTTGACATTGCACCGGAGAATGACTAAAATAAATTAGAATAAAAAAAGCGTTGAAGGTATACAGTAGAATTTTATTTTCCATCAGAGAGGGAGGGTCACCGGCTGAAAGCTATCCCGGGTTCAGATAAAGTTTGAATTTCCTACCGGAGCTGCTTTTATGAAAGCCATTGTTTTGGTGGTCAGTAGTTTAAGACGTAGAATGCACGTTACGCATGACGAGAGTCAATGTTCCTTTATGATATGTATGAACATTGGAAAAAGGGTGGTACCGCGGATAGTTTCGTCCCTTGCAGTCAGTTAGGCTGCAAGGGATTTTTTATGTGCATCAGACGGTACGTGTTAAGCGTAGAGTGTTAAAATCAAAGGAGGTTGCTATGCAGGATTTAAGTGTTTTAAGTGAAAAAATGGCTGCGATCAAAGAAGAGATCACAAGTAAAGTGAATGAATTAGAGAGCTCCAAGGCTGTCTATGAATTCAAAAAGAGCTTTCTGGATTCCCAGAAGGGTAAGATTAGTCAGCTGATGAAGGAGATGAAAAATATTGCACCGGAGAACCGTGCAAATTTCGGTAAGAGTGTGAATGAGCTCAAAAACTGGGCCGGAGAGGTTTTCGATGAGATTGACCAAAAGCTGAAAGCCGAGGAAATGAAGAAAAAGTATGAAAGTGAGAAAATTGATATTACCATGTCTGCAAAGATGCGTAAACGTGGTAATCTTCATCCGGTAACACAGGTGCGTAATCAGCTTATCGATATTTTTGCTTCCATGGGATTTGAAGTATATGAGGGAACTGAGATTGAGACCGATTACTACAATTTCACGGCGTTGAATACACCTCAGGATCACCCTGCGAGAGACATGCAGGATACATTTTATCTGTCACCTGAATTCTTGCTTCGAACTCAGACGAGTGCAGGACAGATTCATGTGATGGAAAAGAAAAAGCCTCCCATCAAGATTCTGTCACCCGGAAAGGTATTCCGTTCCGATGATGATGCTACCCATTCTCCGATGTTCACTCAGATGGAAGGACTGGTAGTAGACAAAGGAATCACTCTCTGTGATTTGAAGGGTATGCTGGACGTTTTGGTACAGAAGATATACGGTGAAGGTACGACTACAAGACTTCGCCCGTCTTATTTCCCCTTTACAGAGCCTTCTGTGGAAGTGGATGTCAGCTGCTTTGTATGCGGTGGAAAAGGTTGCAAACTTTGCAAGGGAACCGGCTGGATTGAGGTGCTTGGTGCCGGTATTGTAAACAAAAAGGTATTGGAGAACTGTGGTATTGATTCCGAGGAGTACAGTGGTCTTGCATTTGGTATCGGTATCGAACGTATTGCAATGTTGAAATATGGAATCAATAACATCAAACTGTTATTTGAATCAGATCTTCGTGTGTTAGAGCAGATTGATGATTAAGAAAAGTGGATTGGAGGATAAGTTATGTTAGTACCTTTAAGCTGGTTGAAGGATTATGTTGAGATAGATGTGGAACCCAAGGTATTGGAGGAAAAATTGTTTTCCTGTGGGTTTGAAGTGGAAGAATTGACTGAAGTCGGAAAGGATATCAGTAATGTCGTTGTCGGATATGTTGAAGAATGTGAACCTATTCCGGATACACATCTTCATGTATGCAAGG
>JAILPF010000369.1 GCA_024699575.1 Acetatifactor sp.
TAACAACACTCACACCACGTTTTAAAACACCCATTCGTTTATTTGCCTTTTCCATTTTTTACTGTTCCTCCAAGACATGTCACTTTACTCACATTAATATTCACGTAGCTTTATCATATCCTCTGCCACGCTTTCGTCATATATTTTTTCCTCGGTAATAATTTTAAATGGCATTGGCTTACCAGATACCAAGTCTCTGACCGCCTTCATCAGCTGATTACCAAATACCGGATTACACTCTACCGCGCAATTTAATTCTCCCTCTATCATTGCTAAAAACGCTGCTTTGGTCGCATCAACGGAAACAATCTTTACATCTTCGCCCGGCTTGATTCCATGCTTCTTTAACTCCTCTATCGCTCCAAGCGCCATATCATCATTGTGTGCATAAATGATGTCAATATCCCACTTGTACTGATTTAAATATTCACGGACAATCTTTTGTCCGCCTTCAAAGGTAAAGTTGCCATGGTCAGAATATACAATCTTATATTCCGGACACTCCTTTAATACTTCTTCAAAGCCTTCCTGTCTTTCTTCGGTCGGTGAAGCTCCTTTGTTTCCCTGCAACTGTAAAATCTTCATCTGTTTTTTGTCAGGTTCGACATTATCCCGAATCCAGCGCATAGCTCTTCTGCCTTCTTCTTTAAAATCTGCGCCGATATAGGTGGTTATTAAATCCTCTTCAATATCCTCTTGTGTAACGTTTCGATCAGACATTACCACCGGAATTCCTGCGGCTTTTGCCTCGCGTAATACTTCGTCCCAACCGGTTTCTACTACCGGTGATACAACGATAACATCAACGCCTTCCCTGATAAACCCACGGATTGCTTCAATCTGTCTTTCCTGTGACTGATTTGCATCCTCTAAAAGCAGGCGGATATTAAAGATATCTGCTGCTGTCTGAATGGAATTCGTATTCGCAAGACGCCACTGGCTCTCCTGACCTACCTGGGAATAGCCAACTACGATTTTTCTTCCACTGTCCTCGTATGTCGCATTCATTTTATCCAGATAATTTTCCACGTTTTTCTGGGTAATGGTATAGCTTCGTAAAATAACCTGTTTTGGAACACCGGTTTCATTTTTCAGAATATCCATCGCGTATTCAATCGCTTCACGGGCACCAATCGGGCAGGAAATCGTCGCCTCAATTCTACCGCTTTGTACCAGGTCAATGCCCTCATCCTCTTCTTTAAAGCCGTCACTTCCGACAATTGCAATTGTATTTTCCAACCCCCTGTTTTTGAGCGCTTCATAGGCTCCCAGGGCAATGTAGTCACTGTGTGCAAAAATAGCGTCTACTTCTTTTAATTCTTCCCCTGCTGCCAGTACTGCATCATAAGCAGAATCCTTAGATTCGTTTTGCAGCTTTAATACGCTTCGCTCAATTTCCGGGTGTGCATCCATAACTGAGGCAAAGCCAATGCTTCTTTCTTCGCTCTGAATCGGGAGGTTGTTACCCTGCAGTTCCAAAACCTTTCCCGGTTTTCCGTCAAACATAGCTGCAATATAATTGCCTGCCTGTTGACCAATCACCGTATTATCCGGTCCAATGTACAAAGTATAATCAAATCCTTCGATTGCTCTATCCATCACAATAACCGGTATATTACTGTCATAGACCTCTTTGATTTTTTCTGTCATTTCTTTTTCATCACAAGGTGAAATAATCAAAAGATCAATGCCAAAACCCATCAAATGACTGATATCCAGTTTTTGCTTTTCTACACTTGAAGTCGCGTCTGTCGTGATAATACGGATATTATCATAGCCCTGGATTTCTTTTTCCAGCTCCTCAACAAGCGCAACGCGCCATTTTTCTCTCATATTTGCCTGTGAAACGCCAATGATATACTCTACTTTTCCTTCATTTGCATTTAAGGCTTCATCCTTTGTGTTCCGACTCCATGTCAGCAAGGTTGAAATTCCCACCGTAAGCAGGCAAAGAATCAAAATCAAATGTCTTTTACTCATAATATTTGTCCTCCTGCTCTTTTGGGATATAAATGGTAATTCTTGTTCCCACATCTTCCTTACTTTCAACTTCAACCTCATAATGAACGCCATAGCGAAGCCGTAATCGTTCCTTTACATAGAACAAGCCAAAGCTACTTTGTTCCTCCGGCTTTTGCGTGCTGTAAAACAGCTTGCAAAGCTCCTGTCTTTTTTCTTCGCTCATCCCCTTTCCATCGTCTGCAACAGACAGGGATATTCTGTTTTCTTCCGCTGCTACGCAGACCTTTAAGTGTCCCTCACAACGTTTCAGTTTTACACCATGATAAATTGCATTTTCTACCAACGGTTGTAAAATCAGCTTTGGAACCATCACATGCAGGCATTCGTCTGCAACTGAAATTTCATAGCTTACCTTTTCTCCGTAGCGTATCTGCTGGATATATAAGTAACTGGAAATATATTTAATTTCTTCCCTGATTTCAATATAGTCCTGGCCCTTGCTCAAGCTGATACGAAACATGTTTGTAAGGGCATCAACGAGCTTTACCACATTGTCCGCTCCATAATCTCTCGCCATCCAGTTGATGGTATCCAGTGTATTATAGAGAAAATGTGGTTTGAACTGCTCCTGCACAATTTTTAACTGTGCCTGTCGCTTTTCTTCTTCCTCCTCATATACCTTGTTTAGGAGCTGTTGTATCCGCTCCAACATATGATTAAAAGTTCTTCCAAGCTCACTAATTTCATCTTTGCCATCACCGGCAAAGCGAACCGATAAGTCGCCTTTTTCCGTTTCTTTCATACGGTTTCTAAGTTCAACCACCGGTCTTGTAATCATACCTGACAGCCACCTTGACAGATACGTTACCAGCACCAGTGTCAAAAACAACATACAGACATATAAAAGAATCATCTGATATATGTCACCCATCAATTCATTTGCCGATGCTACACAGACCACCTTCCAGCCTGTATACTCTGAATTTTTAAACCGGATATGATAACTTTTTCCAAGAATTTTCACATTCAGAGGTACT
>JAILPF010000236.1 GCA_024699575.1 Acetatifactor sp.
CTCGCAGATATTTGGCAGATTGTGGTCTGCCAAAAGAAAGAACTTATGTCACCGGTTCTCCGATGGCAGAGGTACTTCATATGAATCTTGATAAGATTCAGGCATCGGATGTTCATTCTAAGTTGGGACTGGAAAAGGGAAAATATATTCTCCTGTCAGCGCATAGAGAAGAAAATATCGATACCGAGAAAAATTTCCAATCTCTGTTTAATGCAATCAACAAAATGGCTGAAAAATATGATATGCCTATTTTATATTCCTGCCATCCACGTTCAAAGAAGCGCTTAGAAGCATCAAATTTTGAATTGGATAAGAGAGTGATTCAGCATGAGCCTTTAGGCTTTCATGATTATAATTGCCTGCAGATGAATGCCTTTGCAGTAGTGTCAGATTCCGGGACACTTCCGGAGGAATCCTCCTTCTTTACATCTATTGGCAAACCGTTTCCGGCAGTATGTATCAGAACGTCAACAGAAAGACCGGAAGCTTTGGACAAGGGAGACTTTATCCTTTCCGGAATTGACACTGTCGGATTATTGCAGGCAGTGGATACGGCAGTTGAAATGGTTGCAAACGGAGATAATGGTATTCCTGTACCAGATTATGTTGACGAAAATGTATCAGATAAAGTGGTTAAGATTATTCAATCCTACGTTGGCGTTGTCAACAAGATGGTTTGGCGTAAGGATATTTAAGGACGGTAGCTATGAAGATACTTGTGACAGGTGCGGCTGGATTTGTCGGACGAAATCTAGTAGAAAATTTGAAAAACATTAGAGATGGAAAAAACAAGACAAGACCTAATCTTTCGATTGATGAAATATTTGAATATGACCTTGCATCTACGCAGGAAGAATTGGATGAATACTGTCGGGAAGCTGATTTTATCTTTAATCTGGCAGGTGTGAACAGACCTCAGAATCCTGAGGAATTCAAACAGGGTAATTTTGGATTTGCTTCGCTATTGCTCGATACATTAAAAAAGCATGAAAACGCCGCTCCTGTGATGCTTTCAAGTAGCATTCAGGCTACATTGTCAGGAAGATTTGGGACATCTGAGTATGGTCTTAGTAAAAAGGCCGGAGAAGATCTTTTCTTTCAGTACGCAGAAGAAACAGGGGCAAAAGTGTTGGTATACCGGTTCCCAAATCTGGTAGGAAAATGGGTAAGGCCTAACTATAATTCTGCTGTCGGAACATTCTGCAATAACATAGCCAATGACCTTCCGATTACTGTGAATGATCCTACTGTTGAGCTCGAAATGCTTTTTATTGATGATTTGGTTGAAGAAATGTTTGATGCTTTGGAGGGTAAAGAACATCATTGTGAATTTGAGGGTGTAGATACTTTACAGAAAGAGGACGGACGCTTTTGCTGTGCACCTATAACACATAAAGCAACATTGGGCTATATTGTTGAATGCTTGCACAGATTTCATGAACAACCGAAGACATTGATAATGCCGGCCATTCCGGACGGCTCTTTTGAAAAGAAGCTATATTCCATGTATTTAAGCTACCTGCCTAAGGAAAAGGTTCTTTATGATTTGAAGATGAGTCAAGATGACAGAGGTTCTTTTACAGAATTGGTTAAGACACTTGACCACGGACAAATCTCGGTGAATATCAGTAAACCGGGAGTTACGAAAGGGGAACACTGGCATAACAGTAAATGGGAACTTTTCATCGTGGTTTCCGGACATGGATTAATACAGGAACGAAAGATTGGTTCTGACGAAGTGATTGAGTTTGAAGTGAGTGGAGATAAAATTCAGGCGGTTCATATGCTCCCAGGATATACGCATAATATCATTAATCTGTCCGAGACAGAAAACCTTGTAACTGTGATGTGGGCAAATGAGATTTTTGATGCAGAGCATCCGGATACATACAGGGAAACGGTGTAGATGAATTAACAAACAGAGCAGTTTATAGATGTAGAATGATGAGAAGATATTCGTTGATTCAATGTTTGAAGAAAGAACTAGCATTACAATAGACTGGTAGGATCAATGGAATAGAAGTGATTAAGATATAGAAAGGGAGAAAACATATGATAATGCCGAATAATCTAGGAAGACAATACGGACTACACGCAGATGAATATAAAAAGAAAGCGTGCGAAGTTTTGGATTCAGGGTGGTATATTTTAGGAAAAGAAGTGTCGGCTTTTGAAGAAGAATGGGCAAATTATATTGGCTCAAAGTATTGTGTTGGGTTGGCTAGTGGGTTAGATGCTTTATGGATAAGTTTCAAATTATTAAATATAGGTGAAGGGGACGAAGTTATCGTTTGTGCGAATGCCTATATTGCCTGTGTCATGGGGATTACGATAAATGGAGCTACTCCTGTTTTTGTCGAACCGGATCAGTATGATAATATAAATGCGGATCTAATTGAAGCTGCTATTACACCAAAAACAAAAGCTATATTAGCAGTTCATCTTTACGGACAGGCATGCGATATGTCCAAGATTATGAGTATCGCAAAGAAGTATAATCTTCGAGTAGTCGAGGATTGTGCACAGAGTCATGGTAATCATTGGGAAGGACAGACAGTTGGTACGTTTGGTGATATAGGTTGTTTTAGCTTTTATCCGAGCAAAGGCTGTGGGGCATTTGGGGATGCGGGCTGTATTGTTACGGATAATGAAGAGATTGTCAAGCTTTTTAGAATCTTTCGTAATTATGGATCAGAAAAAAGATATCAAAATATGATGGTGGGGAGCAATAGCAGACTTGATGAACTTCAGGCAGGATTACTTAGAGTAAA
>JAILPF010000239.1 GCA_024699575.1 Acetatifactor sp.
TCATAAACAATACCGAATACAAAACAGACGCAACACCAATTCCTGCCGCCCCCAGGAAAATAGAGATATATACTGGAAAAACATCACTGATTATGCCAAACAAAAATTCTCCCAGTGCAACAGCTACCGAGGCTGCCATTCCCAGCGTTGAAGACACTCTGCCAAGCACCTTTGCCTCCACACCTGTCTGTAAAATAATGCCTACTGCCATCTGCATCGGAATCGCCTCTGCAATCGTCATACAATCTAGAATTGTGATTGCAATAACTGCCGCATACACCGGTATTTTCCCCATCACACCCAAAGTTGTGACTAGTCCAATCATTCCAATTTCAACTGCAATCAATTTTGTCGTGACAGAAAAAATACATTTTGCTTTCCACTTTGCAACAAAGTGAGCCATCAGAACAGGAATCAATACACTCACAAAAGCTGTAACAGAATTATAGGTTCCATACGCATAGTTGTTTAACCGAAATATATTTCTGAGTAAATATTGAATGCTGACAGAAAAAGTGGCTCCAAAAAACAGATTGATAACAGGCAGAATCACAATAAAATTTTTCAAAAAGTCATCTTCCCTGATTGCCCTGATTCCCTCTGCAAAATCTTTAAAAAAACTGTTTTTAGTTCTCTCTGATATATCATATAGCATTTCTTTTTCACGAATACTCTTTTGTAGCACACAGGCCACAAGATTCAATCCCCCCACCAGCACAAGCGCAAACGACAGCTGCAATTTTGTATAAAGCAGTGCGGCAGCCATGGGGCTGAGTACAGCAACTATTCCATCGTCCACCTTAGAAGCAGCCACCGCTTCACTAACCGCATCCGTGCTGACCAGTTCCGGTATCACCGCCGCCTCCGATGCATTATAGAAAACCTCACCTATCTCCAGCAAAACCACCAATAAAAATACTCCTACAGTAGTAAACGCCACGCTGTACACCAGAACTCCACCGATCAAAAGAACCGCTGTCTCTCCAAGTAAAACCCCTGACATCATTTTCAATTTTCTTCCTCTGTCAGCAAGCACTCCCGCTATCGGCGTAAGTAACATCCTCGGGAAAAAAATAATTGACAACATGGATGCAAACAAGGTTGCAGACCCTGTCACATCCAGCACATAAAGAGAAAGAACATACTGTAAAATATTGCTCGCCGACATTGCCATAGCGCTTGCCCACCAGTATTTCCAATATTCCTTCGACAATTTTTTCACATCACTCATTTGATCACGCAGCCCGGTGCTATCACACTTCGGATTTTTCGTCCCTTTAGATAACCGCACTCCTCAAGCCCTTTTTTCAATATCTGGCTAAAATGATTCTCAGGCAGTTCAATCACCGTATTATCATCAAGCTCGATGGTACACGCATAATCAAAAGAACACTCTTCGCAACACGCCATTTTATACATATTTTTCCGGCTGATAGCCCCTATTTCCTCCAGTGCATTGATCATACGATAGACCGTCGCAGTTCCTATCGTCTGATCCTGCCTGGATGCCTCATAAAAAATTTCTTTGCAGCTCGAACAGTTTCCTTCCAGAATCACGTCAATCAAAAGCAATCTTTGCTTCGTTATTCTAAGTCCCCTGTCCCGCAATCGCTGTACAATCAATTCCTTCTGCATCCCCTGTTTCATATACGACACCCTTTCATCTCCTCTCACATGTTTTTACCCTTTTCTAAATCCGCGATATACTTTATTGTTTTTCCGCAATTACAGTAATCCATGGTTTACTTTCATGGTGATCTGTATGCACTTTTGAAAAACCGGACTTTTTAAGTGCCGACTCTATTTCTCCAATAGTATGACATTTCATGCCGTCGATAATTTTCTCATACTTAAGGCTCACCTCATCCATACCATCCGATTCGTTAACAATCATAAAGATGCCACCTGGCTTCAACACTTTTGCAACCTGTGCAAAACATTTTTGAAGGCCGGGCCAAAAGTAGATTGTTTCAAAGGCCGTAGCAAGATCATACTGTTCTTCCGGAAGTGTCAGGGCAGACACATCCCCCTGTTGTACCTTGCATCGTCCGTTTTTTATCGCTTCCGCATTATAAGCTTTTGTCTTTTCTACAGAAACATTGGAATAATCAATTGCAGTTAGTACAGAGCCGGGGTATTTTTTAAGTAATTCTCCTGCATTTCTACCACCGCCACATCCGAGTTCTATCATTTCTTTCGGCACAATGGTTTTTAAATGAGTCATTCCCCAGTCAGCCATTTTGGCATGTCCACCGTTCATTCCGGTTACCATCATCTTTCCCAGAATTCCTTCCGGTTTTTTTGTCTGATTCACAAACTTTGTAAATAATCCCATCTCAAAACCTCCACACTATTATTTTCTTCTCACCATGTCGTCAAAAGACTTATACTTGTTTTGTCACATTCACCGTCAATTCATTCAATGTTTTTCCTTTTTTATGCATTAAACAATATTTTTCTGTGCACTCCTTATATCTCTGGAATGTCTCCATCGCCTTTTCCGGCTCAGAATAGGCTTTCCAACATCCGCAGCACTTCACACCATCGCAGGTATCTTTCATGAATCCTTCCACATCCAAGGGAGGATAGCCAAGGAACAAACCTACTTCGTGAGGGAATGTACCTTCCACTTTTAATCGTTCAATCAACTGTGCGATATAATTTTCCGGATTCTTATGACAATACCCCTCATTCTCCAGTATTCTCAGCGCATCCGGATTACACAGATCCTTCTTAAGAAACTCCGGACGATAAATATATATCAAAGAAAAAACCTCTGTTGTTTTTAAAGGAATAACTCGGATTCCTTTCTTTCTCAATGTACCATTTAATTGGCGCGTTTCTTTTATCACATCCGTCCCGTCCACTGTTTTCAGATTGAACATATTTCCCGTTTTAATCCCCGCAAGCGTAGGAGCACAATTCTCTATAATCAAATCTTCCGACATGTTTTTCACCCCAACTACTTTTTATTCGTATTCTTTCAGTCCCATTGGCAAATACGCCTCTACACAGATGAAGCCATTTGTGTAAAAGCGCATTTGAAAGAGAATATGTATTATGTATGTACGATATCAGCTAAGTAAGTAATTCATCAGGCATTTGCCAGCTGTCTGCCAAGAGCCACGCACTCATCAAGTGCAGTGCTATCCGGTGTTTCATGGCACATCAGCCCTTCCCCGTTTAAAACGGTGGCACCTGCAGAAGTCATGCGTTCCACCCAGTCACGCATCCACTGTCCATCGCCCCAACCATAGGAGCCAAATAAAGCAATCACTTTTCCGGAAACAAATCCCTCCAAACCTGTTACAAAAGGTTCCATCTCACTCTCCTCTAAAACCTCAGCCCCCATTGCCGGGCATCCAAGTGCAAAGACTTTCTCGTTTTTCAGCTCCTCCACAGAAGCATCGCTAACAAACACCACAGAAGCCTCTTTTCCTGCTTCCTCCACACCTTTTGCAATCGCCTCCGCCATCGCAAGTGTATTTCCACCCTGTGTCCAATATACAATTTGAAGTGCCATCTTTTATCCTCCATAATATTTTTCATAATATTCTGTTAGCTCTATCTAACTTATGTTAGTATAGCAAAACAACATATTC
>JAILPF010000527.1 GCA_024699575.1 Acetatifactor sp.
CCTGATGCTCTTCTTAGGAATCTCATCCACATGCTCATAAATATTTTGAAGAGATTGATACTCTATAATTAATTCTGTTGCAGTCTTTACACCGATTTTAGGGACTCCCGGAATATTATCTGCGGTATCGCCAACCAAAGCCTTCCACTCAATGAATTGGAGCGGTGTAACCTGATAAGCCGCCTTTACATCCTCCGCATAATAATCTTCAATTTCAGTACGCCCCATCTTGGTCTTAGGAATACGAATCTTAATATGCTCACTTGCAATTTGTAGCAGATCCCTGTCTCCGGAAACCAGAGATACTTCCATTCCATCTGACTCTGCCTTTTTTGCAAGCGTTCCAAGAATATCATCCGCTTCCAAACCTTCCTGTTCAATGAGCACAACCTGCATTGCACGGAGAACATCTTTCATTACAGGAACCTGTTCTCTCAATTCATCCGGCATTGCCTTTCTCGTTCCCTTATAATCCTGATATATCTTGTGACGGAATGTAGGTGCGTGCACATCAAATGCAACAGCCAGATAATCCGGTTTTTCTTCTTCAAGAATTTTAAACATGATATTTAAAAATCCATATACCGCATTTGTATGAAGCCCCTGTGCATTACTCAAATCCGGAACTCCATAAAACGCCCTGTTCAAAATACTGTGCCCATCTATTAAAACTAACTTTTCACTCATCTCTATCCTCCGGTATATCCTTTTTATATCCCACTATAAAAAAAATATACGATTAATACTATAATAGCTACTATGCTCAATCCGACAGCAGCAGAAAGAAAATCCATAATTTTTCTGTGTTTCCTTACTTTTTTTTCAGATTCTTCCATATATCTGTCAAGCTCTGTCTGGAGGTCAAAAGAATCTCCTTCCTCCAGTCGCTGAATGCCTTCTGTCATCAAAAATCGTATTACTAATTCTTCATTACAATTTTCGCATTGCTTTCTGTGCTTGTTAAACTGTTCCAATGTCTTATAATCCAGCTTATGATCTATAAAATCCGGAATCAGCTTCTCAAATTCCTTACACTCCATGTTTATTCCCCAATCCTGTGTGTCCACGATGCCTGATTAAAAATACCTTTTAAAAAAATACACACATAATTAATATACAACATTTCACTCAAAATAGCTATGTATAATTGATAGAACTTTTACGAGCATAAAAAAATAGATTCCTGATTTCAGGAATCTATCTTAATGCCGGTGGCGGGACTTGAACCCGCACTGCGTTGCCACAAACAGATTTTGAGTCTGCCTCGTCTGCCAATTCCGACACACCGGCGAACATGTATTACGTTCAACAACATGTATTATATTAGCACAGCATAGTAACTTTGGCAAGTAAATTTTTCAAAAAATTTAAACAATTATTTTTGTGTACTCATATCAATGCTGATTTCGTTCCCCTTTACATCTACAACCGCATAACCTCCAACAATCAGTGGCATCATTGGAGGAAGATGCCCAATATCTGCATCCATCACTACAGGAACATGATACTTCCCTGCAACTGCAAGCACTGCCTGATAAACATCAAGCCCCATCATTTCCGCTCCATTTAAAGCTCTTCCAATCAAAAATCCTTTCACATTTTGAAACCATCCTGCCTGTTCCATGTGCCATAGTGCTTTTCTGATGACAAACACATTCAAATCACATGCCTCAAGGAACCATATTACCCCATCCTTTTTATAGCGCTTATTGAAATCTTTCACCCGGTCAAACTTTGTTCCAATCAGACCAACCAGGCAGTCCAGACAACCGCCCAGTAATCTTCCCTGTATCAAAAAAGCGTCTTTGAATGTTCGACCATCCGGAACAAACAAATCATTTATCCAATACTTATGCACTCTCTCCTGCGTCAGATGATAAGGAACCAGCGGATTGTCCGGATCTTTTATCGGTTCCTTCTCCCAATAACGATACCCTGTCATCACTTGTTTATCACCTGTAAGCAAACGATATGCATCCTCCAACGATTCATCCCAGGGTTCCATTCCGAATGTACCTGAACAAGGTCCATATATTGCTGCGGTATCACATAACGTAGGCAATAAAAAGGTTAAATTCGTATTGTCTGAATATCCCATGAACCATTTGGGAGGAAGTTGGGTCAAGCGTTTAAAGTCAACGTAATCTAAAATTTCGCACATCAATTCTCCCCCACCGCAGGAAATCAATACATCCGCATTTTCATCTGCAAACATACTCATAACCTCGTCTCCACACTTCACCGGAGAATTACTGATGCCGATTCCTTCATTCAAAAAGCAATTGGGGCCAAGTTTCGTAGAGTAACCCAAATCACTCCAACGATTCAAAGAGTGTTTAAAGCTACTTTCATAGGGTTCCGTTGCGCATCCAAAGGACGGTGCCAAAAAACCAATTGTTCCGTTTTGTTTTAAAAACTTTGGATAGCGCATCATTTTCTCCCCTAATGTAATCAATTCAGCATTTAAAACTCAAATTTGTTGTAAATGTCAAAACAGTCAAATGTCGCAAAATAATCCTTCGGAGTCTCTGCGCGACGAATCAGTTCCACACTTCCATCTTCCTT
>JAILPF010000246.1 GCA_024699575.1 Acetatifactor sp.
CTAGTCCATTTTTGTGGGAGGAATGGTACTGTTGGGGGTATAATGAATGTATCTGTTTCGGAGGAGCTTTGTTTATGGGAAAGACAGCTATTGTTTATTACAGCCAGCATCATGGAAATACTAAGAAAGTGCTGGATGCCATTGCCAATTACGATAAGGACATTGATCTTATTGATGTAATTGAGAAGCATGAAGTAGATCTGACCGGATATGACAGGATTGGATTTGCCAGCGGCATCTACTTTGGTAAGTTTGCAGAGCAGCTTCATAACTTTGCTAAAGTTAATCTGCCTACCGGTAAGGATGTGTTTTTTATCGCAACTGCAGGAAATCCGATTGACCACAACTTTAATTCCATCGTGGCTGCTACCAAAGAGAAGCACTGCAACGAGATAGGAAGATACCAGTGTGGCGGATTCGACACCTTTGGCCCGTTTAAGCTTGTGGGAGGACTTCAAAAAGGACATCCTACAGAGGAAGAGCTTCAGGCGGCAGTGGAGTTTTACAAGAATTTGTAATCAGAACTGTGCACTTGCTGCACAGTTCGTGAGAATATGATTCAAGGGTGAGGGGCGATCATTTGCGCAGCAAATTTAATTATCGCTCCGAATTCATATATTTGCGTCAGCAAATATATGAAGCCGCTGACCTTCTTTATATGAGAAAAGACCAGCGGCGCTATTGTTGAGCAGAGCACCAGACGAGGTATTGTCGAGTCCGGTGCGAGCCACACATTTGCACTTAGCGAAGTTCTGCTGAGCTTAGTGCAGAATGTAAGGGAGGACCCTCCGGTGTGTGGGGACCGAAGGGATGTGTGTTATGAATGAAAAAGTGTTGTGTGTGGGGATCAAGAAGCTTTGTTCTTCTTGATGGTTTTATCTTAAGACACCAACTTTAAACGAAGCTTAAAGTGTTGTGATGAAATTGTTAAAAAACTTTTTGAGGTGCACGTGGATTTTTTGGACGAGAGAATGAGCTTACCGATTCAAGGTGTAAGCATTGATTGGAACAAGGTAGATGGAGGCAGTTACCTTCGCGAGATTGAGGCACTTAATGGGCTTGACTATCTTTCTTTTAACAAGAAGATCACGATATTTGTTGGAGAAAATGGTAGTGGAAAGTCTACTATGTTGGAAGCAATAGCTGTGAATTATGGATTCAATCCTGAAGGTGGAACCAAGAATTACAGCTTTTCAACGTATGATTCACACTCTGAATTGTGCGATGCCATAAAGCTTTCTAGAGGGATTAGAAAGCCCAAATGGGGATATTTCCTGAGAGCAGAGAGCTTTTATAATGTTGCTACAGCAGAGGAAATGTACGCAAAAGAGGATCCGAGAGGCAGGCATGAACATTTTCATGAGAGATCACATGGGGAAAGCTTTCTGCAACTTGTACAGTCCAATTTTCAAGGCAATGGATTATATCTTTTGGACGAGCCGGAGGCAGCATTGTCTCCACAGAGGCAGCTGACTCTTTTACTGGAGATTGTAAACTGTGCAAAAGAGGATTCGCAGTTCATTATGGTAACACACTCTCCGATACTGTTAGGAATTCCGGGAGCGGAGATACTAAGTTTTGATGACGGTCAGATTCATCCGATTGATTACGAGGACACAGACAGTTATCAGATTACAAAGATGTTTATAGAGAATAAGGAGCAGCTTTTAAAGATGTTGTTAAGTGATGAAGATAAAGCAGATCTTTGATGGGGACTATGGCTGCGAAGAACTGCAGCCAGGTCAGAAGCCCAAGGTATCAGTTACACTTGTAGATGATGCCGGTAATGAGAAATATGTGTCAGTGGAAGATGACTGGCTTACAGAGAATGGATTAGATGTTGGTTCAGTGTGGCCAAAGGATATATGAATGTGTTGAGCGGTGGAGGAGCAGTATGAAAAGATTATGTGTTGCTATGGTAATGCTTATGATGATTGCCGCTGTAGGTTGTGGAAACAATAAAGTGGCAGATAGCGGAGTTGCTTCCAGCACAGTGAGTGAACCGGAAGCGGTTGAAGCCAGCACTCTTGGTGCGCCTGCGGTGAAAGACGGTATTTTGAGACCAGGAGAAGACTGTGCAGAGGTTGTTTTCGATTGGGATCCGGTCGAGGGCGCTGATGGATACGAAGTCTCTGAGGAGAATAAGTACTATTCAGAAAAGGAATACAGAGAACCTGAAACTGTTGAGATTGCAGATAATTCTTATGTTGCCGGTGCCCAGGATTATTTCGATTTCAGAATAAGAGTAAGGGCATTTAAAGGCAACGGAGCCGAGAGAGTTTATGGCGAATGGAGCTCTTTTGCCACAGGAAGTGCTTATGAAAAGCAGGCAGTTTCAGTGGGCGGACCCTATGGAGAGATGTCTGTAGTTGTTCCGGAAGGGTGGACTGCGGAGACTTCTGTTGTGGATGACGGGAAGCTTACTTATGGTCTATATGGATTGATACTAAAACCAAAATCTGCAGATGCAGGGCAGATAGAGCTCTTTTGTTCAGACAGTTTTGGCGTGTGTGGTACGGGACTTTCCCAGGAAGAGATTACATTAGCGGGATATACCGCTCATGTTGGTACATATGATGATCATGAGCATTGGGATTTCATTACTTTTGGA
>JAILPF010000025.1 GCA_024699575.1 Acetatifactor sp.
TTCTGGCGCACTTTCTCAGGATTCTCGATATTGTCCGTCAGAGCCTGTGCATCAGCAATCATAATAAATGTCTTTTTATATTCTCCGGAATTCTGTAATTCCACACGTCTGCGCAGAGAGCCAACATAATGTCCCACATGCAGTCTGCCGGTAGGTCTGTCTCCGGTCAAAATAATCTTATCCATTTTGTACCTCCGTCACCTTTTGTCTGTCCTTTTGACAGCATAAATATATCATACCATCTTTTTGGACAATAGCAAATCTTTTTTCCAAAACAATGCAATGATTTCGTGTGCAATCAAAGGAAATGCAGCCAAAATACTCAATGTCACCCACTCTCGCTCCGAAAGTCCTGCTGTAGAAAAAGCTGAAATCAAAAAAGGAACTTTGGTCACACTCAATTGTAGCAGAAATCCTAAAATAAAAGCCACAATCATCAGGGGATTTCCAAACGGATTCGTCCGGAATACGGACCGATGCATATCTCTCATTCCAACAGCATGATATAGCTGCGACATTCCCAGAACAGTAAAGGCATAGGTCTGCGCTTTCACCAGGGTACTCCGTTCCCTCAGAAGTTCTGCCAGAGCTTTTATCTCAACAGTAAGGCCGTTCTCTTTCAGCATCAAATACGGTGGAAGGAAAAAGGCTGTGAGGCTGATTCCTGCAATCAAAATGCCATAAAAGCAGGTGCCGGCAAGTCCACCTCTGGAAAATAAACTCTCCCCTTTTTTTCTGGGAGGATGTTGCATCAACGATTTTCCATCATTTGCATCAATCCCCAGTGCCAGTGCAGGCAATGAGTCTGTAATCAGATTAATCCACAGAATATGACTGGATTTCAGCGGTGTGGGCAACCCGGAAACCACTGCCAAAAACATGGTGATGATTTCCCCCAGATTCGAGGATAATAAAAATATCACCGATTTTCTGATGTTCTCATACACTCCCCTTCCCTCTTCAATTGCCTTTTCTATCGTAGCGAAATTATCATCTGTCAGAATCATCTCTGCTGCCTGCTTTGCTACTTCCGTTCCATTCCTGCCCATGGCAATTCCAATGTCCGCAGCTTTCAAGGATGGTGCGTCATTCACTCCGTCTCCGGTCATGGCAACAATTTGTCCTCTCCGCTGAAATCCCTTGACTATCCTGACCTTTTGCGCCGGGGAAACTCTGGCAAATACTCTGACTGTCTCCAATGCACCCAATAGTTCTTCCTCTGTACAATCCGCCAACTGAGCCCCGGTCATACACTGTGCTTTTTTCTCAACAATATTTAACTGTTTTGCGATGGAAAAAGCTGTATCCACATGGTCTCCGGTAATCATCACGGTATCTACCCCGGCTTCTTTAAAGGTCTGCACAGCTTTGCCGGCTTCCGGTCTCGCCGGGTCCTGCATCCCCACCACTCCCAAGAAGGTCAGTCCCTCCTCTGTTGGAACCGTTGTTCTGCCCTTTCTGGCAACAGCAAGTGTCCGCAAAGACAATTCACTCATCTTACGCACTGCACTGTGTATAGACTCCTTTAAATCTGCCGACAATGGAACTGATTTTCCGTTCAGCCACATATGGGTACATTTGCGCAGCACCTCATCCGGTGCACCCTTTGTATAGCTAACCATTTCTTTCCCTGCACGATGCAGAGTAGACATCATTTTTCTTTCAGAATCAAAGGGCAATTCTCCCACTCTGGGCATGTTTTTTTCCAGACTCTCCTTTTCATACCCATACAATCTGCCAAACTCCAATAATGCTATCTCCGTAGGATCCCCTATGATGGAACCACCTACGGTCTCCTCCCCCTGTAAAGTAGCATCATTGCACAACACCAGACCAAGGAAGAACTCTCTGTTTTCCTCCCAGCTCTCACCACGCCCTCCTCTCTGTGCAGCTACGAAATCTCCCGTTTTCTTATATTTTTCATCCACGTTTCTCAGAACAAGCTGATAAAAATACTTTAAAACTGTCATCTTATTCTGGGTAAGTGTTCCCGTCTTATCGGAACATACCACACTTACCGAGCCTAATGTCTCCACCGCAGGGAGTTTTCGGATAATAGTTCCCACCTTGACCATTCTCGTCACACTGAGTGCAAGACAGATGGTAACAACCGCAGGAAGTCCCTCCGGCACGGCAGCCACAGCCAGAGAAATAGCAGTAAGAAGCATATCCATCGGATTTCTATGCTGCATAACTGCCACGATGAACAATGCTACACATAAACCAAGCGATAGGACAGAAAGCACACCTCCCAAATCTCCAAGCCTCTTTTGCAGGGGAGTCAGCTCCTCCTTTTCCTCCCCAATCATAGCCGCGATACGTCCAATCTCCGTGTGCATGCCTGTTGCAGTCACCAGTCCCTTCGCTCTTCCTCCGGTAACCATCGTTGACATATATGCCATGTTCTTGCGCTCTGCCAAAGGGATTTCCTTCTCCGAATGAATAGAAAATCCGGCATCCTTCTCAATCGGAAGTGATTCCCCTGTGAGTGCTGATTCTTCTATCTGCAGCTGTGCACTCTCTGCCAGACGAACATCCGCCGGCACCATATCTCCCGCCTCCAGGCATACCAGATCCCCCACTACCAGATTTGCCGCCGGAAGTTTTATTTTTTCTCCTCCTCGAATGACGACTGCATCCGGTGAGCTCATCTTTTTCAGAGCATCCAAGGCTTTTCTGGCTTTTCCTTCCTGTATCATTCCCACCACGGAATTTAACATCACAACCACACCGATAATTGCGGCATCACTGTATTCCTTGAGGATGGTTGAGATAACAGCCGCAACAGCCAGCACATAAATCAATGGATTATTCAGCTGTTCCAGAAAAGACTCTACCACTGTCTTTGTTTTCGGCTCCTGCAGCACGTTTCTGCCGTGTTCCTTTATTCGTCTATCCGCTTCTGCACGGGTCAGGCCTGACCTATAATCACTGTGCAGTTTTTTTTCACATTCTGAGATATCCATCTGTTCGAACAAAAAATCACCCTCCTAAGCTTATTTGCAATTTAGTTTATGCTTAGAAGGGTGTAAGTATGTCCAATTTTATTTTTATGCTTCTGCGATGCTGTTACCTGTATAGAGCTGATAGTATTTTCCTTTTTCTTCAATCAGCTGGTCATGGGTTCCTCTCTCAATGATTCGCCCCTGCTCCAGAACCATGATGCAGTCGCTGTTGCGGACAGTGGATAATCTATGAGCAATAACAAAGGTGGTTCTGCCTTTCATCAGACGGTCCATACCATCCTGCACTATCTTCTCCGTTCTTGTATCGATGGAGCTTGTCGCTTCATCCAGAATCAACACCGGAGGATCTGCAATCGCTGCTCTCGCAATGGATAAAAGCTGTCTCTGACCCTGGCTTAAATTTGCACCATCTCCTGTCAAAAGCGTCTGATAACCATCAGGAAGCTGCCTGATAAATCCGTCTGCATTTGCCAGCTTCGCTGCCGCAATCACTTCCTCGTCTGTGGCATCCAGCTTTCCGAAACGGATATTTTCCATAACAGTAGCGGTAAACAGATGCGTATCCTGAAGAACGATTCCCAGAGAATGCCTAAGATCCGCTTTTTTGATTTTATTCACATTAATTCCATCATAACGGATTTTTCCATCCTGAATATCATAGAAGCGATT
>JAILPF010000056.1 GCA_024699575.1 Acetatifactor sp.
TGATGAAGAGAAAGAGGTTATTGATTTAGTTGTTGATACGTTTGGAATGTATGGTGGTAAAACACTGGAAAAAATAACACATCATGAAACTCATTGGGTAAATGCTCGAAGAGGTTATGGCGATGATGTTAAATCTAATGAGATTATATCTAAGAAGGCAATAACTGAGTATTTTAGGTATATAGGAAAACAGTATGATTTAAAATCAGAAGATGGTTTGAAGAGCTATATTCATTCAATATTAGGTTAATTTTAGTGATATGTATATTTGAAAGCCAGAAGGTTTATCAAATAGAAAAGCTGGAGGCGTTAGACTCCAGCAATCCCTTGTCAAAGATAATCCTTGACGATAAAAAGCAAAATAATCATATCATAATGGATTTTCTTCTGGCAAGGAGAACTTGTGAAAGGAGCATTCCTGTTAAGCAACAAATAACAGGTTTGTAAAAAAAGAGTGACTCCCATAGAATAATGATTGTTAACTGGCAGGTTGACAAAATCATTATTCGCAAGGAGACACCCACTATGAATTGTAACCAGAATCAGAAAATCAATCAAGTAAAAGAATCAACTTTGGTAATCGGAATCGACATCGGAAGCACTATTCATTATGCAAGAGCTTTTGATTGGAGAGGCATCGAACTCGGGAAAGTCTTTAAATTCAGCAACAGTCGTGAGGGCTTTGAAAGCTTTAAAGATTGGATGCAGTGGATACAGGACAAAAACAAAAAGACAGATGTCATTGTAGGGATAGAGCCGACAGGTCATTACTGGTTCGTGCGACCCCACAGGGTCATTCTGAAGTGCTGAATTTATCGGCTACCCCACTACTCTGGGGTATTCCTACCGTTTGGTGCGTGCGGAGAAATCTGTGGGTGCTAAGCAGAACGGGACAATGTGGCAAGTCTCTTAGTCACGAGAGGGATAAGCTGTCAGGAAGGTTCCGCATGGGTAAGTTACTGAAATCTCGCAAGAATCGTCAAGTGTCAAGTGGTGAAAGTGACTGATACACCACGCCCCAAAATGGGAACGGGAGCTGGCAAAGGATGTGTTCCAAATCCCTTGCAGAGTAGCAGACCAAGGTCAGGCTCCCCGGTTCATAGAGGTACCCTAAACGGAACGTGTTTAGAATGATTAGGGGGAAAACCCCTTACGAGTCCAGAAATGGTAAGCAATCCGTAAGGTGCGCAGAATTCTCGTGAGGGCGCAGGATGTTAGAGAAGCGAATGGGTGGCTGTAACGGTCATCATAGGGGTTCAAAATTTGCCCCACTCGAAAGAGGGCTGACGCTAACAGGTCTTGGATTACAGGAGTACATGATTAACTATGAATGGTGAAAGATTCAACGACACAATATGTGAGAACACACCACACAGACCGAAGGGCTGGAAAGAGATCAACTGGACAGTAGCCAACGAGTATGTGAATAGACTTCAGGTACGGATTGTAAAAGCAACGAAAGCAAAGAATTGGAATCTGGTTAAGAGACTACAATATTTGCTGACACACTCTTTCTATGCCAAAGCTTTGGCAGTAAAGAAGGTTACTCAGAACAAAGGAAAGAATACACTGGGCATAGACAATCAACTATGGACAACGGACAAAGAAAAATGGAAAGGAATCAACGAGTTACAAAGTCGGGGATATAAAGCACTGCCGACAAAAAGAGTTCTAATACCGAAAAAGAACGGGAAAAAACGGCCTTTGTCAATACCCACAATAAAAGACAGGGCTATGCAAACACTATATTTATTTGCACTTCAACCCGTGGAAGAGACAACAGCGGACGAACATAGCTACGGTTTCAGACTGAATCGAGGATGTAAGGATGCCTGTGAACAAGCCTTTGCGGCATTATCGCTTAAAGGAAGTGCTCAATGGATACTTGAAGGCGACATAAAAGGATGCTTTGATAATATATCGCACGAATGGATGTTGAAAAACATTACAATGGATAAGCGAATTCTAGCGCAATTCATCCAAGCGGGATACGTATTCCAGCGTCAACTTTTCCCTACAAGCAAAGGCGCAATACAAGGCGGAGCAATCAGTCCAACTCTGGCAAACATGGTTTTGGACGGATTAGAAACGCATATTTGGAATAATACAAATCTGGGAGCAAGAGGAGTGGTTAAGACAAAGAATCTCCACAAGGTTCACATGATAAGATATGCGGATGACTTCATCGTAACAGGAGACAGTAAGGAAGTTCTCATTAAGGTGCAAGAAAGCATTAAGGAATATTGGACAGGTATGAGACTTGGTGAGCTGTTAGCACTTTCTATGAACGATATTGATTTTGCAGAGAAAACAATTACGATCAGAAAATCATATCAGCGAATCAAAGGCAGAGATGTTATTACAGAGCCTAAGACCGAAAGGGGGAAGAGAGTGATAAGCATGCCAGATTTTCTATCCGAAGAATTACAGGATTATGTTGGTAAGATATACGGGTTGCAGGAATCAGATAGGATTTTTCAGATCACCAAGTCCTATTTGGAACACGAAATGGAGCGGGGGATAGGACTAGCCGGGGTAAAAAAGATACGTTTGCACGATATTCGACATTCCCATGCAAGTATGCTCATCTCTCAACTCCATGCAGAGCCGCTACTTGTGGCCCAGCGCCTGGGACATGAGAAAATCCAGACAACCCTGGATACTTACAGTCATTTGTATCCAGATCAATCAAAAAATCTGGCAAATCTGTTGAATCAAGTACATAATGAGAAGGGAGATGATATCAATGCCGGGGATACACAGAAATCCGACGATAGCGTTTCGAGTTGATGGGTGGCAGAGAGAACTGATAGATCAGCGAGCTACGCTGTCCGGTATGCTTAAGTGTGATTTTATAGCGAGTAGCTGTATTTACTCCAATATAGTAGTTACAGGAACAAAAGAGAATATAGACCGTATTGTGGATGCTGCAAGAAATCTTCGTTCATCCATGTCGTTTATTGCCGGGCAGTATCTGTCCGGCAATTATTCTATGCCAAAGGAAGCTTATGCAGAAATGGAGTTGGAGTTCCTTGCGCTTGTGGTTACTATCGTTGATATTTTGGATGGGGCGTCCTACCTGTATGGGCTAAA
>JAILPF010000107.1 GCA_024699575.1 Acetatifactor sp.
TATCACATAACATATATAAACTGCACAAAAAATACAACTTATATTAGTGCAATACAAACAAAACAAACAATAAAAACGTATTTTTTAAAATAAAATGTTGACATGTCTACCAAAGCAACGTATTATAAGAGTGTAACATGAAACGTTACACGAAAGGGTGATGCAAATGTCGAATGAAAGAGTTTTAGTAAAAAAAAGGATGAATCATAAAAAGCCACTTTGGAAGCAGATGGCATCCTGTTGGCAATTATATTTGCTATTGCTTCCCGGAATTGTTCTGACGGTGGTTTATAAATATATTCCAATGTATGGAGTTCAGATTGCATTTAGAGATTACAACGCAGCATTAGGCTTTTGGAACAGTCCGTGGGTGGGATTGAAATGGTTTCGGAAATTTTTCACAAATTACAAGTGCGTTTCCATGATAAAAAATACAGTGTTGATTAGCCTATATAGTATTTTGTGGACATTTCCGATTCCAATCTTCCTATCTCTTATGATGAATCAGTTGCGATTTGAAAAATTCAAGAAGATTGCTCAGACAATCCTCTATGCACCACATTTTGTTTCCGTCATGATTGTCTGTGGTATGCTGAGAATTTTCCTGTCGCCCTATGGAGGATTGATTTCCATCATTGCAGCAGCTTTTGGCGCAGATACATCTGTTGGTTTGCTGGATCGGCCGGAAAATTTCCGAACAATATATATCGCATCCTCTATCTGGCAGGATGCCGGATGGGGAATGATTATCTATATGGCAACTCTTTCGGGAGTGGATCCGTCCTTACATGAAGCAGCAAAGGTGGATGGTGCCAATACCTGGCAGAGAATGATACATATTGACTTCCCGGCACTGGTTCCCATGATTATGATTCAGTTGATTATGTCTTTCGGAAACCTGATGAATGTCGGCTTTGAAAAAGCATTTCTTTTGCAAACGGATTTGAACGCAGCAACATCTGAGATTATTGCTACTTATGTGTACGAGCAGGGTATGTTGAGAAGTATGTATAGTTTTTCGACTGCGGTTGGCTTGTTTAATACAGTTGTGAATATTTTGCTACTGATTCTGGTAAACAAAATTTCTAAAAAAGCAGCTGGAATCAGTTTTATCTAAATGGAAAGAGGTGAAGGCACAATGAATAAGAAAAAGAGAATGAACGGTAGTGACAGAGCGATTGAGTTGATTATGCTCCTGCTGGTGTTACTGTTTGTTGCAGTCGTCTTGTATCCATTGTTTTATGTGGTGGTTGCTTCGCTGTCTGATCCCTATGCTGTATATGCCGGGAAAACATTTTTCTGGCCATCGGGATTTACATTGGAGGGGTATACAAAGGTATTCCGTGAACAATCCATTTTCCAGGGTTATATCAACAGTATCCTTTATACAACGGTTGGAACCGTGGTTACCACGGCTTTGGTATTTACCACAGCATTT
This sequence comes from Acetatifactor sp., assembly GCA_024699575.1. Taxonomy (GTDB): domain Bacteria; phylum Bacillota; class Clostridia; order Lachnospirales; family Lachnospiraceae; genus Acetatifactor. Next base: position 1,439 of record JAILPF010000107.1, read on the forward strand.
CCTCTTTCCAGAAGAGAAATGCCCGGAAGAAATATGATTATGATTTTTTATTTGATTACCATGTATTTTACGGGTGGATTGATTCCTACTTATATTGTAGTTTCAAGAACCGGCTTGCTGGACTCTATGTGGGCTTTGATTTTGCCGGGTGGCGTTTCGGTTTTTAACGTAATTGTTACCAGAACTTATTTTGAGAGCAGTATTCCACAGGATATGTTGGAAGCTGCCAAGATTGACGGATGCGGATACCTGAAAACATTTTGGGAGATTATCATTCCGCTATCCAAGCCGGTTATGGCGGTTATGGTTGTCTTTGCCATGGTTGCTTTCTGGAATGACTGGTTTACTGCGTTGATTTATATGAGTGATAAAAGCCATTACCCATTGCAGCTGGCTTTAAGACAGGTATTGGTTCAAAGTCAGGCTTTGGCAAGTGCGCTGAGCGGTATGGATGGTGGATATGCAGAAGCGAACAGGATAACCGAATTGATAAAATTCGCATCGATTGTGGTGGGTGCTGCACCGATGCTGATCATCTATCCATTCGTACAGAAGTATTTTGAAAAAGGTTTTATGATTGGGGCAGTAAAAGGCTAAAAGTCTCGATTTAGAAGCTTCGGCTGATAGCCTGTTATATGCATAGAAAAAAGGAGAGGTAAAAATGAGAAAGAAAACAATGAAAACCGTTGTTAGTACCCTATTGGTGTCTTCCATGGTATTGGGTATGAGTGCGTGTGGCGCACAGGGGACCGATCAGACGACCGATCAGACGACCGATCAGACAACTGCAACAGAAGTAACTGCAGATGACAGCGTTGAAACTGCTGATACAACAGCAACTTCTGATAGTGGGGTGAAGGAATTTAACATTTTCGCCGGTATCAGTGCATTGAGCGCAGACAATTCCGAGAAGCCGATTGTTCAGCAGATGAACCAAGCAATGGGTGTGACAATCAACTGGAACTGTGTTGCAGGAGATACGCTCACGGAGAAGAAAAACCTTCTGTTAAATGCAGGTGGTAAAGATCTTCCAGATGCTTTGATTGGCGCAGAATTGACAGACTATGAAATTATTACAAATGGTTCCAATGGAATCTTTATTCCCCTTGAGGGATTCATCAACGAGGAGACCACTCCCAACCTGATGAAGCTGGTTGCAGAGAGACCGGAACTTCTGGCAACCTGTACAATGCCGGACGGACATATCTATACTTTGCCCACCATCAGCGAGATGGGATTTGATTACAAGGATGGTAACCAGTATTTTATCGGTGCAATTCCGCAGTTCATGGCAATCAACAAAACTTGGCTGGATAAAGTAAACATGTCTGTTCCTACCACAATTGATGAGCTTCATGATGTTTTGGTCGCTTTTAAAGAGAATGACTGTAACGGTAACGGTGATGCAACTGATGAGATTCCTCTTTCCTTCGAGTGGGGACACTGGTGCGCAAACATGACTTCTCTGTATTCCGCATTCGGATTTACAGATTATAATGCTGATCATCGTGCAATCCAGGATGGCAAAGTGTATTTCCAGGCTGAGACTGAAAACTATAAGAATGCTATGGAATATTTCCATGACTGGTACAAGGAAGGCCTGATTGATGTAGAAGTATTTTCTCAGAATGACAGTCAGTATATTGCAAAAGGATCCGACGGAAGATTGGGTGTGTTTGCATGGTGGGAGATTCCTGAGGTTACCGGCGAACATGCAGATGAGTATGAGTATCTTACCTTCCTGGCAGGCGCAGACGGTACATTGGGTGTAAACCTGAATGAGCAGGGAACAACAGGACATAATGCATTTGCAATCACCAGCGCATGTAAAAATCCTGAGCTGTTGATGAAATGGATTGATCAGGTGTATGAGCCTATCAACAGTATGCAGGTTATTTATGGACCGATCGGTGAGTACTTTGAGTCCGAGCCCGGTGAAGACGGATTCTATGTAGAGACACCTGAGGCAGGTGGTGACCTTAAGGCAAGACTTGAGTTCAGAGCACCCAGCAGACAGTTAAACTCTGATTTCCAGACTTATTATCATATGGAAGCAAGAGCACAGCAAAGATTGGATGATCTGGCAGATGTATGGTTCAATAAAGTGACAAATTTTGAGTCTTATCCCAGTGTTGTATATACACTTGAAGAGACAGAGACCATTAACGAGTACATCAGTGACATTGATGAGTATGTAAAACAGACATCCGCAAACTGGATTATCAACGGCGGTGCTGCTGATGAGTTCGACGGATATGTGAAGCAGCTTGAAAACATGGGTGTAAATGAAGTTGTGGATGCATGGCAGTCTGCATATGACAGATATATGAGCGCAGCAAATTAATCCAGAAACAGATTCCGTTAGCTAAGCGATAGTTATTGTACCAGGGGCAAGTGAGGTCATAAATTTTTATCCAAAGGGATGATTTAAAGACTGAACCTGCCCTTGGCTACTTATCAGGAAAAAATAAGTAAAGAGGATATTTGAACCAATGAAATATAGATTAGACCGACACTTTAACGGATATTCCAATTATGAAGTGAAAAATATCTCGGGACAGGAGCTTGTTAATTTTACACTTACTTTTTCCTTTGTTCCCTACACATATGAGTCCGGCTGGAGTGGTCTGTTCAGTGCATTTAATGAAAAGGAAAAAAAAGGAATTGCTGTCGGTATCGGAAAACGTGGCGAAGTACATGTGAAATTAGGAACGGGAGAGCAGATTTTTGAATTGAGAAGTCTGACTTTTCATTTGAATTATCAAGTGGCGAATTTTGTATCGATTTCTTTTTGGGGAGAAGCAGGATGGTGCGATCTTTGTATTAACGGAAATATATCCAATCGCATACAAATGCCAAGACATCAAAATTTAATAGTGCCTTCCGGTGAATGTTATATCGGGAAGTATGTGGATCAGCATACGTATTTTTCTGATTCGATGCGAGGAGTTTTTCACGGAAGATTTTTTGAAATTGAGTTTAATAATAGGTATATTTCCTACCGCAAGATGATGGCGGAACAGTTGAGAGGGAAAATACCATATGAAAAGATAGATTTATACGCGGAACAAAATGTGGAAGAAGACATTTACCGTCCAAAATATCATTTAATTCCACCCGGTAAATGGATGAATGAACCCCATGCACCTTTTTGGTATCGGGGCAAATATCATATCTTTTATCAGGCCAATCCCCACGCGCCGGTCTGGGATAATTTGTGTTGGGGACATCTTGTGAGTGAGGACATGGTAGATTGGAAATATATGGGAATTGCGCTTTGCCCGGATGAAATGGGTGATGAGGTAGATATCGACGGTTGCTGGTCCGGAAGCGCATGTATAGACCAGAACGGGCACCCTTTATTATTTTACACTGCAGGAGATAACAGCTGTCTGCCTAACCAGAGTGTAGCACTTGCTTCGGCTGTAAATGAGGAAGACGAGAATTTGTGTAAGTGGAAAAAAGAGGGGATTCTGATCAGACAGACTTTCAGAGATGGGTTCTTGGGAGAATTCAGAGACCCGTTTGTTTTTCGGAAAAATGGTATGTATTACATTCTTGTGGGGTCAGGCGACGCCGAGAATGGCGGTGGCAATGCCATTGTTTATACAAGTATTGATTTAAAAAATTTCAGCTCTCACGGTTTCTTGATGGATTATGATTATCGTTGCTGTCAGGAAGTTGGGCATGTATGGGAACTTCCCGTGTTGCTACCGCTTAGTGACGGGCAACACAACCACATATGTGACATTTTGCTTTTATGCGCATGTCAAATAGAAGACGAAATGGTGGAAACATATTATTTTCTGGGAAACTTTGATGAAGACAGTAAAAAGTTCTATCCATTTTACAAGCGACCCCAGTTGATTGATTTAGGATATGGAACCTTCACCGGACCAAGTGGTTTTGTGACACCGGATGGACGAAGCGTTTTGTTTACCATTGCTCAGGGAAGACGTGGGGGCAGAGAGGAATATACAGCCGGATGGGCTCATAACGGAGGAATACCGTTGGAATTATCTGTGGTTGACAATACGCTGTGCGTCTCGCCTGTTAGAGAAAGCCGGGAATACTTTCGCAATAAGACTTTTGAAAAGAGAATTACTTCCGGAGAGTCTCACATGGAGTTAGAGGAACAGAAACTGTTGGAAAATCGGGTTGTGGTTACTGCGAATGGCGAAGAACTGGTATGCTTTCTGGACTTTGGAAGTGATAGATACAAAATTCGTTATCAGAGAAATGAACGAAAATTTACGGCCTATCTGGAGAAAGCCGATAGGATGATTTCAAAATACCGTAACACGGATGATTTAGTCTACATAGGAACTGAACCAATTTCCATGGAAATTTTTATCGACCACTCAATGATTGAAATTTATTTGAATCAAAAAAAGAGCATGACATTAAGAAATTATCGGTTTCGGGATGCTTATCATATGGACGTGGAATCGGATGGTGCTTGTCTTGTAGAAATATGGGAATACATTAAAGGCGAATAAGAGGCAGCAGGTATATAAATGTGTGGATGGAGGGCACAGAAATGAGCCGGATAAAAATTAAAAAGATGGTAACAATCGGGATGCCCAAGGGGTTACAGAAAAATTTTATAAAAAACAAAAGCATTATGAAGACGTTGCTGCTGGCATTTTTGCTTCCGGTTGCAATGATGGTTTTGCTGGGAGTTGTGAGCTATAGACTGGCAGTGAATGGAGTGGTTTCGAAATATCGGCAATCAGCTGAGGTTTCGGTTTCCTCCGTAGGGAATTATTTTGACCTGGTATGCTCCACAATATCCAACAAGGCATTGGAACTAATCAGCAACGGGGATGTGGCGGATTACTACGGAAAGTATTACAAGTCCCAGGATATGAATGCAATTACCAGCTTTGACAATGCAAAAGTGATTTTAGGAAATGCTATCGGTGCAAATAAGATGATTTATAGCTATAGTGTGATTCCGGAAAAGGGAACCAGCATGACATCTCTTTCCGGACACATGACGGATCATTCATATGAGGACTTTAAGGAGACACCGGAGGGGAAAGCCTTTACCGAAAACCCTGCTTTGAAAAATATGTGGGTAGGGTACCACAGTTACTTGGATAGCTGTTTGTCAAGTACTCCCAAGGAGTATGGATTGGCTTTTTTTCAAAAGCTGACCAAGACAGATTCCTATTTGGTTTTTGACATTAAGAGCAGTGCAATCCGGGAAATACTGGAAGGTATGGATTTTGGAGAAGGGTGTATCAGAGCTCTTATTTCATCAGATGATCGTGAGATTTCCATGGTACAGACCTTAGATGGAGAAGCGGTCGAGGACAGTGAGCAGGAATCTGCCTATTTTGTGGGACAGGAGTTTTTTGAAAATACGCGGAATACTGAAGAATGCGTCTCCCTGGATGTGATGATAAACGGAATGAAATATGTATATATTATTACACCGGTGGGGAATACCCAGTCCGTTATTTGCATTTTGATTCCTCAAAAAAATTTATTACAACAGGTGAACTCAATTAGATTTGTAACCTTTATCATGGTTTTGCTTGCAACCGGAATTGTATCATTTAGTGGATACGCTATTGCTGGTGGTATCACAAAGGATGTAAAGCAGATGATGAATGGCCTGCGCAAAGTGGCAGATGGAGATTTGCGAGGAGTCTTTCAAACGAAAAGAAAAGACGAATTCATGATTTTGACAGAGAGTCTCAATAAAATGTTACATAACATGCGCTTCCTGATGCAGGAGATGAATGGAGTTGGAATGGAAGTAAACGAGATGGCATCGGAGGTTTCCCAAAATGCGGAGGAAATGAAAGATGCCGTTGTGAATACGTCAATTGCTATGGATGAGGTCTCAAAAGGAATTCAGTCTCAGGCTGGGGACACAGAGACGATGAATGAGAAAATGATGGAGTTTTCGGAAAATATAAATGCTGTTATGGAACAAACCGAAAACATGGAAACATATACGGACAAGGTGACGAAATCCGTTGAACAGGGGATTGTGATCGTTCAGGATTTAAATGAAAAAAGTAGTTCGACTGTGGAATTGACCAAGGCACTTGTGATGGATATTGACGAAGTGCAAAAGAACTCCGCAGAGGTACAGAGTTTTGTAGATATGATTAATAATATTGCTGAACAGACGAATCTATTATCTTTGAATGCATCGATTGAAGCAGCCAGAGCCGGGGAAGCCGG
>JAILPF010000119.1 GCA_024699575.1 Acetatifactor sp.
TTCCGTTATTGATACAGGAAAAGGAATTCCGGAAGATGATATCAAAAGGGTTTTCGAGCCGTTTTTCGTGGTAGACAAATCTCGCAGGCATGATATGGATGGTTTTGGCATGGGGCTGGCCATTTGCGATAGGATAAGGAAAGTGTTGAAGATAGATATAGATATTACAAGTGAACCTGGGAAAGGAACCGTGATAATGCTGGTTTTTCCAGCCGAAATGTTGATATAGCGACTTTACAACTATTTTACAATTTTCAAATACTTCTAATATATCCAGGGATTACTCTAATGAGGCATTGAACGAACATCAATGTCTCATTTTTTTTCATACGAGAGGAGGAATTTATCATGAAAAAAAACAAGAAAACAATACACCGCCCCTTCTTTCAAATGGGTATCTTAGCTGTTGCCGTGGCTATGATAGCTTATGGAACATTAAGAGGAGAGGTGATGACTGTGTTTCACAAGGCAACCAATATCTGCCTGGAATGTATCGGATTGGGGTGATGAAATGAAGATCGCTAATAAACTAAAACGAAAACTCATACAGATAGCGGCATTCGGATTTACCAATTCCCATATCGGTAATTTTATGGAAGGAAAACTCTATATAGGGAAATGGAAACAATTCTGCAATCCCGGGCTTAACTGTTATTCCTGTCCGGCGGCATCCTTTGCTTGTCCAATCGGAGCAATGCAGGCTGTGGCAGGTTCTATGAATTACAGTTTCAGCTTTTATGTCACAGGCTTTTTGCTGGCAATAGGAGTCCTTTTGGGAAGGTTTATCTGTGGCTGGATATGCCCGTTTGGATTGATTCAGGAGTTCATTCATAAGATTCCGTCCAAAAAGCTTAGATTACCTAAGCCGTTTACCTATGTAAAGTACGCTGTGCTACTTATATTCGTCATTATTTTGCCGGTTGCTGCTACTAATTACATGGGAATTGGAAAACCGGCGTTTTGTCAGTTTATCTGTCCCTCCGGTACGCTGGTGGGTGGAATACCTATGCTTAGTACACATAAGGAACTGAGGGATACAATCGGTCTCCTGTTTAGTGTAAAAATGACGATTTTGCTTGGAACAGTCATTGGCTGTGTGTTTATTTACAGATTTTTTTGCAAGACACTTTGTCCATTGGGGGCAATTTACGGCCTGCTCAATAAGGTCAGCTTTTACCATTTGGAAGTGGATAAGCTTAAATGCGTAAAATGTGGAAAATGTGTAACAACTTGCAAAATGGATGTGGATCCTGTAAAGAACCCTAATTCAGCAGAGTGCATCCGTTGTGGAGCCTGCCAGGCGGTTTGCCCCACGAAAGCTATATCAATTGGGTTTACATCAAACAAAATTAGTATCAGAAAGGAAATAGAACAATGAAGAAAAATAAAATGATAATTATGGGACTTATACTTACAACGTTACTTTCGGCATGCGGAAATTCCAGAATGCCGGGTTCTGAAACTGCTCAAACGACACAAAATATATCCGTGGAAGGGCGGGAACTGTTTGATGTGGCTGAACGTGGGATTAGATTCGAAATTCCCAGGGAATACCAGGATCTTGGCGTTCAGGTTGAACCGTGTAATGAAAATATAAAAGGATATAAATGTGCATTTGTCTATTACTACAGCCCTACATCAAAAAAACTTCTTGATGAAGTTATTTCTATGAATACGGAGGATCGAACCAGGGAAATTGAGGATGAGTATACACAGAAAATCATGGATACCAGCCGCTGCCTTATGGAAGTAGCAATCGTTGAAGAGGAAGAGTATAAAAACCTGATCAATAACGGGGCAAGTGATGATGATTTTACATATAATTCTCCGGCGGAGTATTTTGGAACAAATGATGGTTACGCTTATATTGTTTCTATTCCGGAGCTTGATGATGGTGCCCTCAATACGCAGGAAATAGAAGATTATCATAAATGTAAGGGCTATATGACGACAGTAAAGAACAATATTGCATATATGCCCGTGCAATTAGAGAGCGATGAAACTGTAGTGGGTGAAGTTATGCCTGAAATCAACACCACAGACATAAATGGAAATAAAGTGACTTCAGATATATTTGCAAATAAAGAAATTACTGTCGTTAATATCTGGGGAACCTTTTGCGGACCATGTATTGAGGAAATGCCGGAACTTGAAGAAATGTCGAAGGAATTGGGAGATAGAGCACAGCTGATTGGTATTGTTGGCGATATAGAGGGTACAGCTGATAATGAGCACCTGGAATTGGCAAAGAAAATCGTCGATAAGGCTGGCGTAAGTTTTATCAATCTGATTCCAAATGACGACTTTGATGATCTTATGTCTGGCATTATAGGATTTCCTACGACTATTTTTGTGGACAGCAACGGAAATATCATAGGTGACCCAATCGTTGGTACTGATGTTGAAGCGACAAAAATGTTTGTAAAGGATTACCTTGGGTAAAGTACTGAGCAAAGAAAGAGAGAAGCAGATGATTATTAAAGACATATTAAGGGAATTATATATCTTAAGATATGCATTGCCGGCAGGTGTTATTGTCTATATCACTCGTCATGTGCTGCTTTCACTCAGAAAAAGAAATGTAATAAAGTCTTTAATTCATTTTAAAAGGAGAAAAGAACTAACAGACGTGGTATTAGAAATACTACTTTGGAGCAGCTTGTTTGCCATCTTAGACATAACGGGAGTAATCAATGTTAACAATTATGGGGGCGAATATTGCCCCTCCATTGCAGATGCACTCATAAGTATGCGCTATGGTTTTTTTAGGATTCCCCTTATTGGAGCAATCCAAAAGAATGTATTGGAGAATATTATACTCTTTATGCCCTATGGATTCTTATTCTGGAACGTTTTCGGTGAAAAGAAATGGAATCTCGGAAAAGCCGTACTAGTGGGCATTTTTACCTCACTTATCATCGAAGTTCTTCAGGCGTTTACATGGAGAGTAACGGAAATTGACGATGTGATAGCTAATACAGCAGGGTTTGCTTTTGGATTATACATGGCGGTGAATATACAATTTGTCATGAACAAATTCAAATTGGAACTTTGGACTGATACGTCTTGCAAGCCACAGACAATTTAAATATTTAAGAGAAATCTCCGGACAGCAAAGTGCCAGGAGATCTTATTTAATTTATTGTTTCAGCATCCCTTACCATCTATGTCACAGGCACCTGCAGATTCGGCTATTTGACCACCTGATGCTAAAAGATATTTTTCCCAGTCGAGAATTACATCATGACTCTCTGTAACTAAAGCAGGAATACCTATTTTCCCAGTTCCTTTCAGATCATTAAAGATACTGTTCAAATCGCGAATCTTAAGGAATACTGCAAGCTCACGCAGGGATTCACCAATGTCCCTGAAGTCATACTCAAGTCCGCTTTCCTCAAAGCTTTTTTTGCAGGCAATACAATCTATACAGTCGCTTCTTCCATATATTTTTATCATGCGAGACTCTCCTGTCATTAACGCGTTTTCTTTTTTATCTTACATATGCCTTGTGTCATTGTTCCCATTGGACAAAAGGCACACCATGTTCTTGGTCTGTATAGTGCCATTAAGATGAATCCGATAAGTGTTGAAGTCAGCATAAGGCTGTAAAAACCATAACTGTACTGTGTAACCCATTCAGGAGCAGCAGTAACGGTATAAGCCCATTTAAAGGGCACTTTAAATGTCCAGAATAGCTTTATGGCGGCGCGAAGGCTCCTGCTTCCCGCAAATACGAGATAAGTCTGATATACCATATTTCCAAACATTGTCA
>JAILPF010000203.1 GCA_024699575.1 Acetatifactor sp.
CAGGAAATTGCTTTCGTTGAAAAGAAAGCTGTTGGTGAACGGGTAAGCCTGGCGCGCGCAAAACTTGACAAAGGAGTAAAGATATTTGCGGATTATTGGAGGAATTTTGCATGGCAGGAGACCAGAGAATATCTCGAAAAAGGACGGCTGAGTGTTCTGCCGCCTTCATGGGATTATAAAGATTATTATGGTATTCAATATATCAGAATGTTTTCGAATGAAAAGATTATGAAGCTGATTCTTCATTATCGGAATAAGGGCAGTGTTGAGGAATGGTTTATCAAAGAATACGAGTGTCTTGATACAAAAGGCAATACGCTTAACGGCATGGTTGAGAGGGAAATTGCGAAAATTATAAATGAAAAGATGAAACTGTTGGAAGGCGTGCTTGATGATGTGAAGAAAAAGTGGGATGATTCGGTAAGAAACCAATATTCCGCGTATTATTCGGTTCATACCCAGTTTATGACATCTTTCAAACAGCGGCTTGAGCAGAGAGTCAAACCCAAATGGGAAAGGTATCTTTCGGATGGTAATATAAAAAATAAGGATTTGAGCCTCATTCAGTTTGCCGTAAAGATGGGTGAGTTCAGTAAAAAAGAGCTTTTATTTCTTCAGGGCAAAAGTGACATAGATTTCAGAGGTGCAATTTTATTCAGTAATGGTAAGACCTTTTCACAAACGGCGAAGGAAGAATTGGGAGGTTGAATATGTCGGGAATTAATAATACGATAGCTTTTCTCAACGATTATCTGGATGTAGACAGCTCCGTTGTGACGCAAAAAAGGATAGATGCCATGAAGCTGGAGGCGGAAGAGGGGAATTTCTATGAAAGCACTCTGCCGAGGATACTGGTATTGGGAAGGTTTAAAGCCGGAAAGTCAACGTTGTTAAATGCATTGATGGGAAGAGAACTGGCGGCGGTGGATGTCCTGGAAAAAACCGCGTGGATAGCCAGATACTGGCCGGCAAAGGAGGATTTTTGTGTTTATAACAAAAGGGATAATACTGTTGTTAAGAGCGAAATCGGTGATTTCATCAGGAAAACGCAAAACAACGAATTTTCCGAAAAGGAACTGGGGGAAATATATCGCGTTGACGTGGGTTACAAGTGCGACGATCCCCGCTTTTCGTTTATAGATACCCCGGGCTTTGGCGCGAATAAAGACAATGAAATGCGCGCCATTGAAAGTATTAAGGATGCGGATTTGATACTCTATGTTGTGGATGTTAACAAAATCGGAGATCAATACGAAACCGCTGTAATCTCAAAACTCAGAGAAAGCCGTGTCCCCATGATATGTGTGGCAACAAAATATGACGGAGACATAGTTTATGAAAAAAGTCCTGATGATATCCGGAATTCTTTAACTAAATTCTCCGTGTTTAAAAAGAATGAGATCTTCCCGGTTTCGGCCCGTGAGTATATGAAAGATGCTTCCGAAGGTAATATGGGAGAACTGATCGATTATCTTGAAAAGGTAAAAAGCGTGAACCTTATATTTCGTGAGAATGCCAACAATTCAAGGACCATGCGGATGAATACTGGCGCAATAGATGTATTGAGAAAGCTTCAGAAAGAAATAAACGGAAGTGAGGCCCTCCGCAGGAATTTTGAATTGAAATACGAGCATTACCGTACAAGGGTCAGGCGGGAGATGGAAATCTTTATAGCGGATTATGTGAGGAAAACTCTTTACATTGAATACAGAGATAAAATGGTCAGGGCTGTTTCGGTAATGGCAAAAGGCGGCGATACTTCCGTCATGACCGGATGGCTTGAAAACATACTTCCGCCTGATTATATGGATGTATATTGGAAACAGCTGACTTGCGCCGTAAAACAAAAGCTTGATGAATTGTGGAGCACATTTTCCGCAGAGGCGGATTTTTCGGACTTAATCGAAGATGCCTTTTCGGATTATTCCGGAAACAGAGGCATAGAGCTTAAAAATGTCCTTAACGAGATGTCCGGATTGGGCCATTCTCAAAAACTTAATGATGAGGGAATACGGATGTCTTTCAAAGCTGCGGGATTTGCGGCATTTTATCAGGCCGTTCTCGGAGCGAATGCCGCGTCGATCATATTGCCCACTGCGCTGGTGACCACCGGCATACCTGTTGCGCTGCTTGGTATCGGAATAACGAAATATCTTGTGGGCAAATATAAAAGTGAGTGTA
>JAILPF010000225.1 GCA_024699575.1 Acetatifactor sp.
CCCAATTATAATGCGATTCCGGAAGCGGATAAAGAGATTATGGAAACAGCACAGACCATGGCAGATGGAAATGTGTATAGTCTTTCTTCCTTTCAGCCTGAAGCGTGGAACTTCACCCCTAATCGTACCTTTATCAATAAGGCGTGGTTAGACAAATTGGGACTTGCAGTGCCCACGACGACTGAGGAATTGAAAGATGTATTGATTGCCTTCCGTGATAATGACCCGAATGGAAACGGCAAAATGGATGAAATTGGCGTATATGGTTATCAGGGAGGCTGGTACGGTGAGAATGTATTGGCTACGCTAATGAACTCTTTTGTATTCTGGAACAGGGGCGGACAAAATGGAGGTTTATCATTGGCAGAAGATGGAAGCACAGTGATTGCACCGTTTGCCACAGAGGGTTGGAAAAAAGGTTTGCAGTATATGAATGACTTATACAATGAAGGCCTTTTGGCACCCGGTATCTTTATTGATGATGGATCTCAGTTTAAAGCGACCTTAAATGAAGAGGACAATGTTGTGGGCTTTGTTTCCATGGGATCTGTTAGCAATTATCCGGATGCAGCAACAAATGCAAATTTTTTGGAGATGGAAATGATTCAGCCTTTGACCGGACCGGATGGTATTTGTTATGTTCCTTATACCCAGTATTCACCCGATCAGAACTTATTTATCTTCAGTGCAACCAAGAATGCTGAACTTGCAGTTCGTTTTGCAGATGAGTTTTATGATTCGGATACCTCTATTATTGTCCGCTATGGAGAAGAAGGGGTGGATTGGACCAGAGATCCTGAAGTTTTATCCGGCGTAACCAATGCGTTTGTGGAAGAAGGTCTGTATGATAAAGTTTCTTTGGCTTCTATTTCCAATATGTGGTCAGAGAACAGCACACAGACATGGCATAACTGCAACCCCAGATATACAAGTGCAGAAGTATGCAATACAGTTGCAAACGGCATGGTGGAATACAATGCGGATGATCCTACACAGCTTCATGGCAAGAATTATGCTTATTATGCGGACAAGCATCCGGATAAAGTATTGCCTTTGTTGCATTATACAGAAGAAGATAGCGTATTGATCCAGGATGCGCTTGCAAATATTCCGGAATATGTAAACAAGGCTATGGCTGAGTTCATTACCGGTGCAAGAGATATTGAAAGCGGCTGGGATGCTTACCTGGATGAAATGAACAGTCTTGGACTGGAGCAATGGTTGACAATTGCTCAGAAAACCTATGACGAGAGTCTGGAGAATTAGAGAGTAAAGAGATAAAGAGAATGGACAATGCCCTCGCCTACGGGCGGGGCATTGCTATGTCTGTAAAAGGTAGGTTGAATGATGGCTAAGAACAATAAGAAGTATGATTCTTCTAAAAAATTAAAGAAAGCAATCGTTGCCCGTTGGCAACTATATTTACTTTTGGTATTACCTCTTTTGTACATTTTGATTTTTGCCTATATTCCAATGGGCGGTTTAGTTATTGCGTTTAAAAGATACAATGTAGGGTTGGGCATTTTCGGAAGTCCCTGGGTAGGATTGGAAAACTTTAAAAAATTTTTCACATCCTTTAAATTCCCTGTTCTTATGAAGAATACATTGACACTTTCCCTATACAGTCTGATAGCTTCTTTCCCGATTCCCATTATTTTTGCACTGCTTCTTAATGCTATGACAGGAAAGCACTATAAGAAAGTAATTCAGACAGTTACCTACATCCCCTATTTTATTTCTACGGTTGTTATGGTTGGATTGATCTTCCAGCTGTTAAATGACAGGAGCGGTTTGTATGGCGCGTTATATACGTTTTTTACGAATAAAACAGCACCCAGTCTTCTTGCAAAAGGAGAATTGTTCAAACATATTTATGTGTGGTCAGGAATCTGGCAGAGCACAGGTTATAGTGCAATTATTTATATAGCAGCCTTGGCGGGAGTGGATCAATCTCTGCATGAAGCTGCGGAAATAGATGGTGCGAGCAGATTCCAGCGGATTCTCTATGTGGATATACCTGAGATTCTTCCGACGGCAAGCATTATGCTGATTCTTGCGGTTGGAAATATTATGAACGTTGGATTTGAAAAGGTTCTGCTTATGCAGAATACGTTAAACTTGAATTATAGTGAAATTATTTCAACTTATGTGTATAAAGTTGGTTTGGCCAGCGGAATTACTGATTTTTCGCTATCCACAGCTATTGGAATGTTTAACTCTGTCACAAATTTCACTTTGTTGATCATTGCCAACTGGGGTAGCAAAAAAATGAGTAATAGCGGAATATTTTAAGGAGGCTGTCATGCGGAGATTCAAAAATTATAGCATGAATGATAAATTGTTTTACATCATAATCACACTGATACTGACCATATTTTTTCTGGCGGTATTGTATCCGTGCATTTTTGTGCTCAGTGCATCATTTTCTTCCGGGAGCGCAGTGCAGAGTGGAAAAGTGGTGCTTTTTCCCGTGGATTTTAGCATTGAGGGATATAAGATTGTATTTAATACGAACAAAGTCTGGATAGGTTTTCGCAATTCTTTATTCTATACTTTTGTGGGAACCACCATCAATGTTGTGATGACAATGTCAGCAGCATACTGTTTGTCAAGGCGTGATATGCCGGGACGTAATGGCATTATGTTACTGTTTACTTTCACCATGTTCTTTAGTGGCGGAATGATTCCGGCGTACATGCTGGTGCAAAAACTAGGGTTTTTAAATACGCCGTGGGCTGTGCTGATCCCGGGAGCAATCGGTGTTTATAATCTGATTATAGCCAGAACCTTCATTATGAATTCCATTCCGGAGGAGCTTTTGGAGGCATCCAGAATGGATGGATGTTCGGATATAAAATATTTTATCAGCATTGTGCTTCCGTTATCGAAAGCGATTATAGCGGTGTTAGTGCTTTATTATGGGGTTGGACACTGGAATTCCTATTTCCAGCCAATGCTGTATTTAAATAAACCGGCATTGTATCCTTTGACCCTGTTTTTGAGAGAAATTTTAATGGCCGATCAAATTGATCCGTCTACAATTTCAGATCCGGAATTACAAGCCCAGTTAGCACAGACAGCAGGTGTAATTAAATATGCACTTATCGTAGTGAGTATGGTACCGGTGATGATGATATATCCTCTGATTCAAAAATATTTTGTAAAAGGGGTTATGATAGGATCTGTTAAGGGGTGAGAAGATGATTCATGTAAAAGAACAACAATGGATATGGGAAACATTAGAAAAACTGACCGGAAAAATGGAGCAGGTCGCTCAACGTTCAGCCCATAAAATTCCATACACAACGGTGCAGGGAGTGCATGATGACAGAACCGGGATGATTTCGTGGTGGACCAATGGATTTTGGGGCGGTATGATGTGGCAATTATATCAGCTGACGGGAAAAGAATTTTATCGTTCGATTGCAGAAGAGGTAGAAGAGAAACTTGATAAAAATCTGTTAGATTACCTGGGGTTAGATCATGACAATGGTTTTAAGTGGTTGCCGACAGCTGTGGCTGATTATCGGTTTACGCAAAATCCTGCTTCAAAAAACAGGGGCTTGCTGGCGGCCGGCAACCTTGCAGGACGTTACAATGCCAAAGGCAGGTTTATCCGCGCTTGGAATGATTGGCCGCATGAGGTAGAGAATAAGAGTGGTTGGGCAATCATAGATTGTATGATGAATCTTCCGTTATTGTATTGGGCGAGTGAAGAAATTAAGGATCCACGCTTCGCCCAAATTGCAAGTGCCCATGCTGAAACAGTAGCAAAGAATTTTGTAAGAGAGGATGGCTCAGTTGCCCACATTGTAGAATTTGATCCCGAGAATGGCGGTAAAGTACGTAGTCATGGCGGACAGGGCTACGCGGATGGTTCGTCATGGACGCGAGGACAAGGTTGGGGAATATATGGTTTTGTTTTAAGCTATTTACACACAAAAAACGAATTGTTTTTGCAAACAGCGAAAAAAATTGCTGATTATTTTATTTCCAATATTCCGGACAACGGTCTGATCCCTGTTGACTTTCACCAACCGGGTGATGTGAAGTGGGAAGATTCTTCCGCAGCTGCAATTGCGTCCTGCGGTTTGATCGAACTGGCAAAATTATTGGATGAACCCTTACAGAAAAAATATCTGGACGCCGGGTTGAAATTATTGAAAACTCTGTCCGATCACAGATGTAACTGGAATGCAGATGAAGATGACATCTTGCTGAAATGTACCGCGGCTTATCATGATGAAGAACACGAATTTTCCATGATCTATGGAGACTACTTTTTCCTGGAGGCACTTTTGAAACTGACAGAAAAGGAACGGTTTCTATGGTGAGTATGAACCAATTGCTGAGATATGATGTCGCTGTGATCGGAGGAGGCCCGGCGGGAACCGTAGCAGCGATTGCAGCAGCCCGCGAAGGAGCGTCTGTCTTGCTGGTCGAACAATTCGGCTATCTGGGAGGCATGCTGACGGTGGCAGGAACAGGACCTCTTATGACATTTCACGCCGGGGAGAAACAAGTGATTCGTGGGATTCCGGATGAGATCGTAAATCGGCTGACGGAGGCTGGATTTTCTCCCGGCCATATGAAAGATTTTGCGGGATACGCGAGTAGTGTGACACCCTTTGACGCTGAAGGGATGAAGTGCGTCTTAGAGCAGATGGCCAAGGAGGCCGGTGTTACATTGTTATATCACACGGTATACACCGGCTGCGATATGGAAGCAGGACGCATTCGTCGAATTCACCTATACTCCAAAAACGGATTTTTCAGTGTGGAGGCAAAGGTTTATCTCGACTGTAGTGCAGATGCGGATCTGGCAAATCATGCAGGCGTGCCCAGTGTATACGGACGAGAGAGCGATCACATAGCACAGCCTATGACGATGAACATAAAGTTAAGAGATGTGAATCGCGATGCTATGATTCAATATATTCAAAATAATCGGGATGATATGTTGCCTACGATTCCTTTTGATGAACTGTTAATGTTACCAAGAACCGGGATCCAAGGTGCTTACTCTCAAATTGAATTAGCCAAAAAGAGAGGAGATTTTCCGATTGAACGGGATACTGTATTGTGTTTTGAGACCAATACTCCGGGTGAAATGATCGTGAATATGTCCAGGATTATGAAGCGTTGTGCCCTGGATCCGTTTGAACTTACCGAAGCGGAAATCGAGGGCCGCAAGCAGGCCTTACGGATCGTGTCGTTTTTGCAAAAATATATTCCCGGCTTTGAACATTGCAAAGTCGTGAATATCGGACCACATATCGGCGTCAGAGAAAGTAGAAAGATAGACGGAAAATATAAATTGACGGCGGAAGACTTGCTGCAGAATAAAATGTTCCCGGACGCAATTGCAATGGGAGGATATCCGATCGATATTCATTCACCGGAGGGAAAGGCAACAAAAAGTAGATTTTTGGTTGAGGGAAGCTGGTATTCTATTCCGTATCGTTGCCTGGTATCGGAGGAGGTTCCCAATCTGATCGTTGCGGGACGTTGCATTAGTGCTACGCATGAAGCCATGGCTGCTGTCCGCGTGACGCCGATCGTGATGGCCATGGGTCAGGCGGCAGGAACGGCAGCGGCGATCAGTATTGACTTAAATCAGGAGGCAAACAGCCTGCAGACAGAAACGCTGCGCAAAGTGCTGAAAAAAAGAGGGGTCTTTTTAGAGGAATACTATAATGTCTAAAGTCCCGCGAAAGTAGAGGTTAGAGATGAAAATTATGCATTCAGAATGGCAGGGAAGACTTGATCATTGGATCCGTACCCTGAAAGAGGATTTCTATGAACCTTTAGGAGAGATTGCATGGGAGGCTTTTCGAACAATGGATCATCTGTCTCCGGAAACAGCTAAAGAGGAGGCGTATGTGCCGGTATCACAGGGATTTACCTGGGGAAATGCATGGGAGTACTGTTGGTTCAAGGGAAGTGTTGCGATGCCAAAAAGTGCGGAGGGACAACGAATCGTCATGAATCTAAAACCGGGGGGAGAGTCTACGTTGTTTGTCAATGGACATGCCTTTGGTACCTATCGAGCTTCCTGGATCGATGAAGAACATCATTATGTGGAAGATAACACTTTGACAGTGAGCGCCAAAGAAGGGGAACGATTTGATATCCTGATGGAAACCTATGCCGGGCATGATTTCCCGGAAGCTTCTTCCGGCTATTTGGCCACCGGACCGGTACTGCCGGGGGCATATCAGGATTCGGAGA
>JAILPF010000254.1 GCA_024699575.1 Acetatifactor sp.
ATGCCCGTCCGGTTCCACTATAGAAACGACTGAACATCTCATAATATTCCAGACGCAAAACCTGAATACCTACAACCAATCCTTCCAGACCGGTAACTAAAAGATTTCCCAAAATAATATCAATAAAGTTTGGATGTCCGCTTTCCAATCCAGCCAGAGTCATAACTACGCCCATCATACCGGCATGGGAAAGTGCAAACGCACCGACACGGACAAAGGAAATCGTATTCGTTGCATAACTTAAAACAACATCAAAAAGCTCTACAAAGGACTCTACAAAGAACATTGCTTTGCTTCCTTTTGGAAACAGCTTTTTCTTACGTTCAAGGAGATTTGCCAGTGGCTCTTTTAAGAAAATCGCCAGTAGCGGAACTCCGACTAAAACGCCTAAAATAGCAGCTCCCGGAGCCTTGTGTCCGGTATAAATAAGAACCACGCTTGCAGCTGCACTTGCATATACCACTAAGCCTGCAATACCGCTTGGGTCTAACACCGCCTGTTCAAAGCTATGAACACGCACCGCATTCACAATGTGAATAATCATGGCAATGACGATAAGTCCCATACCAAAGGCAATCGCCATATACAGTGTTGTCATAATATCTTCACTCGGACGCCGCCATAGTGCCGGAATCAACTCTTCAAAACCAAATACACTGCCATATAAAAGACCAAATATCGTTGAAATCGTACCTGCCATTGCTACGATGCCGCCTAACGTCATGTTTTTGCGCTTATAAAGCAGATAACCGCCAATTGCCAGGAGTAGCCCCTGTCCTGCATCACCAAACATGATACCAAACATCAAAGAATAGGTAAGCCCAATAAATACCGTTGGATCCATTTCATTGTATGCCGGTAAGCCATACATAGAAACAAACATTTCAAATGGGCGGAACAGCTTTGGATTTTTCAGTTTTGTCGGTGGTTTTTCAATACCACTGTCCTTGCTGCCCTGCATAATGCAATAAACGTTGTCGTCGCTCTCAATATCTTGTAAAAAGGCTCTTGCATCATCTGCTGTCATCCAGCCGCATAAAATGTAAAATACTTGTCCGGTTGCCTCATCATTGGAGCAGGCAGCCATCTTACGAACCTCAAAATTCTCTGCCTGCTTTTTCAAGCTGTAGCAGGCACATAAAATCTCTTCTGCATTCTCATTTAAAATCTCAGAAATTTTCTCCCGGATTTTCTTGCTACGACTGCGAAGCTTACGAAGCTTCTTTAATTCTTCCTGATAAGCCTCCTCCGGTGTACCCTCCAAATTGTCCGGTAACACCTCTTTTTCAAAATGGAGTGTAGAGAACACGGCATCTACCCGGCTGGCTGCTGCTGCCGGTACAAAGTAAATACCCCAGACATAGTCCTCGTCACGTCCACATTCATGGAATATTGCTTCCAGCTCCGGTTCTGCATATACCGTAAACTTCTGAAAATAATCCAGTGGCATTCTTCCGAAGCGGAATTTAATATATTTAAAATCCTGAATTTTCCGCAAATCATAATTGAGCATACGAAATGGCTCCATCTGAGAAATCTCTCTGGAAAGCGCTCTCTTTTCTTCCTTGAGCTGTGTCTGCTCCTGCACCAGCTCCTCAATCCGTTTTAATGTCCGGTCAATAACCGCCGTTGCCTCTTCATCGGTCATTTCTTTGTCACCAGTGTATTTCTTTTCCGGCAGTTTTTCTAAAAGTGCCTCTGCCCTGAAAAGAACCTCCCGATACGGACTTGTTTCAACAAAAGGACGGACCTCCTGGACCTTGGAAAGCTCATTCATCGCATTTTCCAAATGCATTTCGTACTTGCTAAGGTAGGTTTTTATCATCCGATCCATATCCGCTTTAGGTCCGGTTATGTTCAGATATTTCATCCGTTCTACCAAAATCCTTCACCTCATTCCTGTAAAATATACCGCATAGCTGTCTCCGCGTCCAAACGGTAACGGATACATTCCAATGCCGTAGTCAAACGGTCAATCTCCCGTTCTTTATAATAAAGCATGTTGTAAATACTGCTCATAGAGTACGGGTATTTCTTTTTATTCTCGCGGTACGCATGTGCTACATTGTCCCGGTAAAAGTTCTCAACAGAAGCTTCATTCTTTATTTCAGAATAATAGGTTTTCTCCAATACATGGAGAAAATCTTCTGTTGTATAACATTCTACAAGCGTTTCCAACTCTTTTTTCTTTAGCTTATAGTACACCGGAATAGTCGCCGGACGGCGATTTAATCCGTCGCCGTTGTAATACTTTTTCACGCGGTATATCCACAAAATATTCAAAAGGTCAATCTGTCTGCCATAGACGTCCAAAAGTGCCCTTTTTTCCTGCCCTGCAAACTCTTTTTGAATACTGTTCCATATCCGCAGGAAACAGAAGATATCTAGCTGTTCTTCCATTGCCCTTATATTTAAAGCATTTTCCTGTTCCAGCTTTTTTATCAGTTTTTCATAAGCGCTTCCTTTCAGCGCTGCTGCAAACTCAGCCACATTGGAAGCCTGCTTTATCGCCTCAACATCTACGCTGGAATACTCGTGGAAAAATGTTTCAAAAACTGCCAGCTCAGACAGGTCTTTGCCTGCCTCTATCTTGTGCAGCCCCTTTTTCAAAATATCTGCCTCGATTCGCCAGAATATAAACTGCATCGCTTTCCGCTGATTTTGATTCGCAAAGCGGTATAGCTTGGCATAATCACGATAAATTGAATAGTTCAAAAGCTCTTCTATTTCATTACGTCGGAAGCTCTGTTCATCCTTTCCTGCAAACAATTCCTTATAGCCTTCCCGGCCTTTTAAGAAATTGATAAAATCTGCAACCTTTTCCAGGGCAGCGATTTTTTCATAGTCTGTCCGAGAAAGTAGACGCGCTTCCATCGCCCGGGCTTTTGTTACAATTCCACTGTAACTTAAAATTCCACCCATAAGCTCACACTCCTGTTATCCTTTCTACAATAGAAGCCACCAGCTTATCATGATTTTTTTCATAATTTGACTCTAGCTGTGTCAGCTTGTCCTCTAAAGAGCCACCTAACATTTTATGCTCGGTATCCACCTCTGCGTTCATTTTCTCACGCAGCTTGTTAAGCTCTTCCTTTGTCGCCTCTTCCATTTTTGCATCCAAAGCAGAGAGTTTTTTTTGATATTCCTCGTAAAGTACGGCTTTCTTTCCAGCCGTTCCCTCCACAATGCTGTTTGCTTTTTCCTCAATTTCATACAAACGGTTAATTACCTTTTCCATCTTGCACCTCTTTTCCTGAATAAAAAGCAACTTGATAATAAACTACTACATTATAATACTCATTTTTACAAAAATCCAGCAAAAAAATGACTATTTTTCTTTGGTTTTTTTCTTTACTTTTTTCCTTACTTATATAATAATAGCATTGGTAAATTTGTAAACCCC
>JAILPF010000265.1 GCA_024699575.1 Acetatifactor sp.
TCATTTACAGAGCCACCCTTATATTTTGCATCAAAATCCAGTTTAACCATGCGTTCGGATATCTGATTTAATTCCAGAATCGGTTTGGTAATCTTACGGGATACCAGCCAGATAATCATCCCTCCTGCCAGAGTCGCAACAATACCCACGTAGGCAAAGAAACGGTTTCCGATTTTTGCACTCTCACGTATACTCTCCACAGGTGTGCTCATGATAAAAGAGACTCCGGTCGATAGTCGCCCGAACATCTCAAGGTGTTCATTTCCATCACTCCCCGTAAGCTGAAGTCTATAATCCTCACCTTGTTCCAATACCCTGACAAGCTCTCTGGAACGCCCGAAAATGTAGCCCATCAGTTTATTTTCCAACTCTTTTCCGCCGTTTACAGAAACATATCTCACCTGTGAATTGGCATCCATAATATAAATAGTTATATTATCATTGCTGCAAATTTGGTCCAATTCCTCTGCAAATGCATAGGTCCCATAGCTGTCACTGTTCGCAGCCTGCGCGATTGTCGCATATGCATCGTAAATAACCTTGGTCTTATTATGCATATAATATTTACTCAGGAAAACAGTATTAACCAAGACACATATAAAAATGGTACCTGCCATCAATCCGATAAATATCAATGCAAATTGTCTGCGAATAGAAATTTTCATATCATTCACTCTTCTTCCAGCTTATACCCGACGCCCCACACCGTCTTAATCAAATCGCCTTTTGCTCCCATCTTACTGCGCAGCTTTTTCACATGGGTATCTATGGTTCTGGCATCTCCAAAATAATCATAATTCCATACATTATTCAATATCTTTTCTCTGGTGAGTGCAATTCCTTTATTTTCCAAAAAATATGACAAAAGTTCAAATTCTTTAAAGCTTAAATCTATCTCCTGACCATCAATCAATACTCTGTGCGCTGATTTATCCAGTTCAATGCCACCATATGTGATAACCTCATCATTTTCCGACGGATTCATTCTGCGAAGAATCGCTTCAATACGTGCAACCAAAATCTTAGGGCTGAACGGTTTTGATATATACTCGTCCACACCAAGTTTAAATCCCAAAAGCTCATCTCTCTCATCGGATTTTGCCGTAAGCATAATAATGGGGACTTTGGAATATTCTCTGATTTCCTTACAGACCTGCCATCCGTCCATCTTTGGCATCATCACATCCAAAACAATCAAAGAAATATCTTTCTGCTCAAAAAATACTTCAACCGCTCTTTCTCCGTCCTCTGCTTCTATCACATCAAAATTACTGCGTACCAGGAAATCACGAACCAATTTACGCATTCTGCTCTCATCATCAACTACCAACACTTTCAATTGTTCCATTCCGAAGTCTCCTCCTCCATATAGGCCCGCTCTTTCTCTCTGATAGTCTGTTCCCTCTCTGTCAGTTCCTGCTCCCATGCGGCATAGCGGTTTTTCAATGCAGTTTCATAATTTAGGATATTGGGCTGGTCAGCATTTAGAGTAATCCAAAACATGGCAAGGACAGCCAAAATCAAAAGTATATTTAAAATCACAGATATTCTGTAACCGCTTTTCTCATTTTCCTTTTTTTCTGATGGTCGAACTCTCTTTCTTGCAGGATTACTTTCTGTTCTCACATCCTCATCAAATGTATGAAATAATGGAATCGGCACAACCTTCTCCTGTTCAATATCCGTTCTTCCATGTAGATAGTCTTGTAATTTTTTTAAAAATATCAACCCCACAGGAGTCCGAAACAAGCGTTCCGAAACTGCTTTATCGTAAACACGCAAAATAGCATCCGGTTTGGAATAATCGATTTTTGATTCCAGAAGCCTTACCTTATTTGCTTCATTTTGGGCCAGCTTTGCATCCTTCAATGTGTAAAAAGAAAACCCTTCGGCTATTCTCGACTGATTTTGCTGTGTATTCTCCAATTTAACCCCTCCACGCGTTGATTTTCTAATAATAATTATTATATTATTTTGAAAAAATATTGTCAATTTGTGGGGCAAATCGGTCACAGAAATTACACAAAAAAAGTCCGGTCAACCAAATAATGGATGATCGAACTTTTCGAGTGGAGTAGACGGGAGTCTGAACCCAACGGGTTCGACTCCTGCCAGAGTCCACTTACAGAATGGAGTAGACGGGAGTCGAACCCGTGTCCAAAAGCCCATTCCCTGTACTTCTACTATCATAGTCCGTTATCTTAAACGGTCTTACTCCGCTTTGTTCCCTCAGTAGGCAGGAAACGAACAACCTGCAAACATTGGTAGCTTCATGATACGCCCATGCGCGCAAAGCTTAGCGCACGTCGTTTCTCACATATTTGATGCCCGGATTCCGATGTGTGAGTGCACCGGAGCGGACAAGCCGCATAAGCGGCGTCACTTACAGCTTACGCTGCAAATGCGTACTGAGTATTATCTTCAGCGTTTAGTTTAATTGTGTGATTAACGTGTCACAACGGATAGCTTCTCCAGCTGCAAGACCCCTGTCGAAACCTTTACTACCCCGTAAAGGTATTTGTACAGTATATATTATATGCATTCTATCGGTCTGTCAATGCGTATTTTTAGAAAAAAAGGATATATTCTCGCAGTATGCAGGCTTATATCCTTTAATTCAGACTCTTCATTATCATTCCCAGATATTGAAAAAAGAAAATTCAAATAACACTGTCAGGGAGTTGAATAAACAATGTTTCCATTCTCATCATATCTTTTATATAAGATAAGCGAACCTGTTTCCGGATAATACCAGCCTTCCTCTTCGTCTGCAATCCAACTCACGTTGTATTTACTTTCATACTGGATATTACCGGATTCGAAATAACCTGTAAGCATCTCAATCCCGGCAGTTTCGCTAATCCATGTAGTAATATCTTTACTCCTGCATTTTCCGCTTTCATAATAGCTGCTGTTCTCTATAGGTTTTCCATTCGCGCCTTCCCGATTATAATATCCCAGCTGGCCATTCAAATAGTAAATCGCACGCCAATTAGATCCGTCAGCGGCATATTCCGACTCACTGTATGACACCAAAATACCGTTTTCGTCAAAATCTTCGCACCAGTTATATGTAGTTTCATTGTAAAAACAATAGTAATTATACTCTGAACAGATGGATTCATCATCAAAATAGTAGCTGTACGAATCAGACTCGACTTCATTTTCCTCTAAATCATATACGCTTGTTCCCGATATTCTGCCATCATAATATGTGGTGCACTTCAATACGGTCCCGTCTGTTCTATATTCATACACCTGGGAATAAAACTCCGTGCCACTTGTATCTTGCTCGGAATATCTAAGAAGATTGTCATCCTTATCATAATCGCTGTAACAAATTATAATAAGCAAATCTCCATCAGAAACACTACCTGAAGTCTCTGTCTCCTCTTCTGTCCTAACGGCTGTTCCTAAGACTGCCGGATTGATTCTACTGCCTAGCTGATGTTTATCTGTTTCAGCCACAGTTGAATCTGCCGTTTTCTCAGGTGCTGGTTTCTCAGGGACACGCCCCTCATCAATACCATGCATAATATAATGTTCCAGGAGTAACGCCGGATTATCCCCCAGTACAGCCCTACATCCGGGTAGGTTTCCTTATAAAAGTCGATATCAAATATCCCACCGTTCTTCGCCGGAGAACGTTTTTCATAGATGCCGAAAGTCAGGTAATGTTCTAAATATGCATCCCAGTCATCACCAAAGGCTGCTTCCAAATCAGGATATCTCTCGCGATATACACAAACATCAAAAAACTGGTTAAAGCTTCTGCCTTCCTTAAGTCCGTACTCACGAAAATGCTGATACAAAGCCCTTTCATCATTTCCAAATGCTTCCGCAACATCCTGATAAGTAGAAGCATAATACTATATCGCCTTCTTCCTTTTTTCTGTATATTTGATTATATATGAGATATTATATATCAATTAATCTGCATATTCAATATAGGCAGTCTTTTTTGTTTTCGAAGGTTTTGATGCATATTTACTAAATAAAAAAGAGCCAAATAGCCTATGTAGTACAACAGGCATTTGACTCCTCAATATATATTTTATTAATCTTTTACAGATTTCTCACTTTGAATTCTTTTTCAGCCTCTCTTCGCTGGTCTTTCTTAGCGATATCAGCCCGCTTATCATAAAGCTTTTTACCTCTGGCAAGCCCCACCTCAACTTTTGCCTTTCCATTTTGAAAGTACACTTGCAGTGGAACAAGGGTATAGCCTTTTTCCTTAATTTTACCCTGAAGCTTATTGATTTCATATCTGTGCATCAGAAGCTTTTTCACACGGAGAGGGTCTTTATTAAAAATATTGCCTTTTTCATAAGGGCTGACGTGCATACCATAAACGAACACCTCTCCGTTTTCAATACGGATAAAGGATTCCTTAATGCTGCACTTCCCCATGCGCATGGATTTCACTTCTGTTCCATGAAGTGCAATCCCCGCTTCATAGGTTTCATCGATAAAATAGTCATGATACGCTTTTTTGTTGTTCGCTATTAGTTTTCTTGTCTCTTTCTGCGCCATGCTCTCACCTTCCATCATCTTTCATTCATCACTACAGTATTATACCAAAACAAAATCAATTGTCCTAGTATATTTATCGCAGGATACAGCCATCACTTTCACCGGCATACCCAATCTGTAGGAATTACCTGTATGTTCTCCCACTATCTCACAAATATCTTCATGATATACATAATAGTCGTCATCCAGTTTAGACATGGATACAAGTCCTTCAACAGTATTCGGAAGTTCCACGTAAATCCCCCAGCCTGTAACCCCGGAAACAACACCTTCAAATTCTTCCATCAGATGTTCTTCCATATATTCAACCTTTTTCAGCTTGTCCGTCTCTCGTTCTGCCTCGTCTGCACGTCTCTCCATCTCAGAGGAATGCTTTGCAACATCGGGGAGAAGCTCTTTATAGTGATTTACTCTATCCTCGCCAAGTCGACCTCTAAGCTGTTCTTTTATGATTCTGTGAATCTGCAAATCTGGGTAGCGTCTTATCGGGGAAGTGAAATGACTGTAAAACTGGCATGCCAGTCCAAAATGTCCGCTGCATTCCACACTATACTTTGCCTGTTTCATACTGCGCAGAGTCATTCTCGCAATCATAGGTTCTTCCGGTGTACCCTCAATTTTAGTAAGAAGCTTCTGAATCTCCTTGGGATGCACTTCCTCCGAATTCACCTTACTTCCACGTTTTCCAACCGCTTTCATATAGTAACCGTAATTATTGATAAACTCCACCAGACGCTGCATCTTCTCCCCATCCGGCACATCATGCACACGATACAGAAAGGGAAGCTCCATCCAGTAAAAATGTTGGGCAACCGTCTCATTTGCGGCAAGCATAAAATCTTCAATGATATCTGTGGCAACATTGCGTTCATAAGCTTTGATTTCTAATGGGTGACCCTGTTTATCCAGCAAAATTTTACACTCAGGAAAGTCAAAATTGATTGCACCGCGTTTCTGTCTTTTTTCTCTCAAAACAGCTGATAATCTTTGCATCTCCTGAAACATTGGCACCAGTTCGGAATATTTTTTGTACTCGTCCTCACAGTCGGTAATGGTCTCATCTTCCAAAATATTTTTTACCGCAGTGTATGACATTCTGCGATTGACTTTAATAACCGACTCGCAGATTTCATAATCAATGATTTCGCCCTGTCGATCTATTGTCATCAGACAGCTCAATGCCAATCTGTCGACCCCTTCGTTCAAAGAGCAGATTCCATTCGACAATGCATGAGGCAGCATTGGAATCACCCTGTCCACCAGATACACGCTGGTTCCACGCTTGTATGCCTCTCTGTCCAATGCAGAGTTCTCCTGAACATAGTTGGCGACATCTGCTATGTGAACACCTAAATGGTAGTTTAGTCCATCAAAATCCACACTGACTGCATCATCCAGGTCCTTCGCATCCTCACCGTCAATGGTAACCATAACAACATCTCGCAGATCTCTACGCCCGGAGCAATCCGCCTCCGAGACTTCCTGGGATACACGTTCTGCCTGATTCATGATTTTTTCACCGAATTCCACCGGCAAATCATATCCTCGTACAATAGACATAATGTCCACTCCCGGATCATTGACATGTCCGATGATTTCCACAACCTTTCCCTCCGGGCTGTGTCTGTCGTCACCGTAATCTGTAAGCTCCACAACTACCTTATGACCGTCCATAGCTCCTTTAGAGCGTTCCGCAGGGATAAAAATATCGGAAGAAAGTTTGATGTTATCAGGCACAACAAAACCATAACTGCTGCGAGACTTCTGATAGGTTCCGACAATTTTCGTGATTCCTCTCTCCAGAATTCTGATAACCTGGGCTTCCACACGTTTTCCGTTTTTTTGCCCCAGAAGAGAAACCTGCACAAGATCATGGTGAAAGGCTCCGTTTACCTTATCCTCCGGTATAAACAAATCATCCGCTCTGCCGTCCACTTCCACAAATCCAAAGCCTCTGGCGTTGCTGATAAAGGTACCGACCAAAAGCTTCCCGTCGGATTTCACATATTTACCCTTGACCGTCAAGGATAACTTTCCTTCTGCTAAAAGTTCCTGCAAAAGGTCGTGAAAAACAGATCTGTCCTCTTTTGATACCTGAAGAAAGGCCGCAAGTTCCTTTTCCTTCATAGGAATATAAAGTTCGTCATGAACAAGGTCAATTATCACATTTTTTCTTTTATCTTTGATATCCATTTCCGTTTCCTTCGATACTATCTTTATGTTCAGAGCCACCATCTCGAAAACGCTTCGCGTTTCCTTCGATGTGGCATATCCGCCAAATAGGGGCCTCTTGTTTATGTTCAGAGCCATCATCTCGAAAACGCTTCGCGTTTCCTTCGATGTGGCATATCCGCCAAATAGCATTCCGTATGCAAGTTCCCACATGCAAGCATGAGGAACTTGCATATCGCAATGCTGCTTGGCTCTGAACATAAACAAAAAACACTCTTGCGAACAAGAGTGTTTGTCTTTTGCAAAATTTAAAATACTTTTAAATTCAGTATTGCTGCAAGTACCATAAATAATACCGCCAAAACTCTGGTAACTTTTACCAAAAATCCTTCCATGGAACGACCCTTGTTCTTACCCCAGTAGGTCTCAGCTGCACCACTGATGGAACCAAGTCCTGCGGATTTTCCCTCCTGCATCAATACAAACACTGTAAGTGCTAAGCAATCCAATATAAATAATACTGTAAGAATAATTCTTAATGCTCCCATTTCACACCTCCTAATGTCAAGCAATAGCTATATTAACATATTTTTTGAAATTCTGCAACAATTTTTTCAATACAACCATCTTCAAACGGACTATCCAATCCAACTGCTTTCAGTTCCGGCACATAAAAGTCTTTTACAGACATCTTACAAAGCTTCAGATATGCTTCCCATGCCTCATGGAAATCTCTATTCATCCATACCTTGAACTGCATTGCACAGATGCTGGCAAGTACATAATCAATATAGTAGAAAGGAACAGAGAAAATATGACTTTGTTTCTGCCACCAGCCTCCGTTTGCAAAGAACGGATCATTGTCAAAATCAATCCAGGGGCGATAGGTTTCCTCAAGCTTTTTCCAGGTTTCCTTTCTCTGCGCCGGTGTCATTTCCGGGTTGGAATATACGATATGCTGGAACTCATCTACCATACATCCGTAAGGGATAAAGGATGTGGAATCCTGTAAATGCATCTTGTAGTAATCATCTTTTCTATCCCCAAAGAAATTCCCCATCCAATCGTATGTGAAATATTCCATAGACATAGAATGAATCTCAGCAGTCTCCATGGTCAGATCGTTATGCTCATGAATCTCATCATTACGTGTTACATATCCCTGAAATGCATGTCCGCATTCGTGTGTGATAACATCTACATCAGAGCTGGTCCCATTGAAGTTTGCAAAGATAAACGGAGCTTTGTAATTGGGAATATAAGTCATATAACCACCGGCACGCTTGGTTTTTCTTCCCAATACGTCAAAGAGTTCATTCTCCATCATGAAATTCATGAACTCTGCTGTCTCAGGGGAAAGTTCCTGGTACATCTTCTGTCCGGCCTTCAAAATCTCCTCCGGGGTTCCAATAGGCATAGGATTACCGTTTTTAAAGTAAACATCATTATCATACAGCTTCAGATTATCCACACCAATCTGCTTTCTGCGTTCCTCCTGAATTCTGGTCACAAAAGGCACAAAGGATTCCTTCACCTGGCGTCTGAATGCTTCCACTTCATTCTTGCCATAGCTGTTTCTCTGCATTCTGAGATATCCAAGCTCCACGAAATTTTCAAAGCCAAGTTCTCTTGCCTGTTTCGTACGATTCTTTACCATCAGATCATAGATTTCATCAATCTCATCGGTCACAGACTGAAAATAGTCACTGACAGCTTTCCATGCGAGCTTTCTTTTTTCTCTGTCGGCATCGGTACAGAATTTTCTCATCAGAGAAAGATTGTACACCTCTCCTTCAAAAGGAATTTTAGCAGTTGCAATCAATTTTTCATAACGGGAAACCAGTGCATTTTCCTCCTGCATCAAAGGGATAATCTTCTCATCGAATGCACGAAGCTGTAACTCTGTGTTTTTAAACGCAACTTTACCAATCTTTGCTTCCAGATAATCCCTATAAGGAGATTCAAAAAGCACCTTGTTATACTCATTGATATACTGAGTCAGTATCGGAGTAAAATTATCGTAAAAATCATTCTCTTTCTCATAAAACTCATCGGTAGTATCTATACTGTGACGTACAGATGCAAGCGTTGCATTCGTATTAATGTCGTCCATCAACTTGT
>JAILPF010000266.1 GCA_024699575.1 Acetatifactor sp.
GACACCGGTTTATAACGTGTGCACTGCATTGGGCGATTATAACAATTATTATTATGCATATATTCTTCGCGAAATGGCGAAAAGAGGTTTTATTCAATCGCTTTATCGAGGTATTCGCGAACGATCTTCAGATTTCCGCTATGACGTGTTTGGAGATCAATTCCTTCCTGTACCTTCCAGAAAAGAGCAAGATCAAATTGTACAATTTCTGGATTGGAAGGTATCGGGCATTAATTCTTTGATATCAAATTATCGTCGTCAGATTGCGATGATTGATGAAATGAAGCAGCGTGCTATAGATGAAGCCGTTATTAAAGGATTGCGTAAAGATATTCTTATTCATAACGAAGATATACGTTGGGACATCGATTACCCGAAACATTGGACACTCCAACGAATTAGAGAATCTTTTACGTTCCGAAAAGGTCTCTCCATAACTAAAGCAAACCTTGAAGATACCGGAATTGCAGTTATCAGTTATGGCCAAGTTCATTCCAAAAAGAATACCGGAGTAGGATTAAACGAAGATCTTATACGATTTGTAAATGAATCATACTTGGTAACAAACAAGAGTTGTCTTGTTGAAAAAGGAGATTTTATTTTTGCAGATACTTCTGAAGATGTTTCGGGATCAGGCAATTGTGCTTATGTAGACAGTGACGATACTATTTTTGCAGGATATCATACAATCATTGCGCACCCTGATGGATCAACAAATAATAAATATCTTGCTTACTTATTCAAGTCACCGACCTGGAGATATCAGGTTAGGAAAAAAGTTAACGGTGTAAAAGTTTATAGTATTACACAAAGAATCCTTAAGGATACATTTATTCTGGTGCCTCCAGCTGAAGAGCAGCAAGAGATAGTTGATTATTTGGATAAATTCTGTTCGAGAATGGATGCGGCTGTAAAGCATATGGAAGAGGAAATAACATATTTACAGGAAATGAAAGTGCGATTAGTAGCCGACACCGTGACAGGGAAAATAGATGTTAGAGATATTGAGATCCCGGAATATGAGTCTATTAAGGATGAGGATGAAATAGATTCGGATATTGACGCGGAATTGGACGGAGCGGACGAACAGGAGGGTTAATTATGCCATTTACAAATACCAGGGAAAGTGGTCTTGAAACCTTAATTGTTAAATGGCTCGTAGAGCAGAATGGATACGAGGAAGGAAATAATGCTGATTACAACAAGGAATACGCCGTAGACGAAGTCCGGCTTTTCCGCTTCCTTCAGGACACTCAACCGAGGGAGATGGAAAAACTCGGGATCTCTTCTGATACGAAAAAGAGACAGTTTCTTAATCGCTTATCTGGAGAGATCGCCAAGCGAGGAATTATAGATGTCCTTCGCAAGGGTGTGAAAGTTTATCCGGCAGATCTGATCATGTTCTATTTGACTCCGACGGAGAATAATGAACAAGCTCGGATTATGTATGAAAAGAACATCTTCAGCGTAACAAGGCAGTTGCGTTATTCTCAAGATGCAGGCAAATTGGCCCTGGATGTTTGTCTTTTTATAAATGGTCTTCCGGTGATTACGATGGAGCTTAAGAACCAGCTTACAAAGCAGGATACTGAGTGTGCCGTCCGCCAATACAAGGAAGATCGAGATTTCCATGATTTATTATTCTCATTCAAGCGGTGCATGGTTCATTTTGCTGTGGATGATGCAACAATTCAGTTCTGCACAAAACTTGCCGGTAAAGATAGCTGGTTCCTGCCTTTCAATAAGGGATATAACGATGGGGCTGGCAACCCTCCCAATCCGGATGGTCTTATGACCGATTACCTGTGGAAGGACATTCTTACCAAGAGAAAACTTTCAAAGATTATCGAGAATTATGCACAGGTAATTGAGGAAGAGGACGAGGAAACAAAAAAGAAAACTGTTAAGCAGGTATGGCCACGATATCATCAGCTCGATTGCGTAGAAAAGCTTCTTGCCGATGTTAAAGAAAATGGTGTAGGAAAAAAGTATCTTATTCAGCATAGTGCGGGAAGTGGAAAATCCAACTCCATAGCATGGCTGGCCCACCAGCTGATAGGACTCGAAAAGGACGGACATCCAATGATAGATTCTGTCCTGGTGGTAACAGATCGTCGAATCCTGGATAAGCAGATCCGAAATACCATCAAACAGTTTATGCAGGTAAAGAATACAGTCACATGGGCTGAGCATTCAGGCGAACTGAGAAAAGCGATACAAGATGGAAAAAGGATCATAATTTCCACCATTGAAAAGTTCCCGTACATTATTTCTGAAATTGGTCAGGAACATAAGAATAATAGATTTGCCATCATCATAGATGAGGCTCATTCAGGACAGAGCGGTCGCAATTCTGCGAACATGAATCTCGCCCTTTCTGGTCTTGCTACAGATGATGATGCCGATAATGAAGATAAGATAAATGCGTTGATGGAAGGACGTAAGCTCGTATCAACTGCGAGTTATTTTGCGTTCACCGCTACTCCTAAGAATAAAACGGAAGAGATGTTCGGTGTGGAATATCAAGAAGATGGCGAGATAAAACATCGTCCATTCCACGTATACACGATGAAGCAGGCAATACAGGAAGGATTTATTCTTGATGTGTTGCGGAATTATACAACCATTGATAGCTGGTACAAAATAAAGAAAACCGTCGAAGATGATCCGATGTTTGATAAGAAGCGCGCTCAAAAGAAACTGCGTGCGTTTGTAGAGGGCAATGAGGAGGTTATTGCTAAGAAAGCAGAAATGATGGTTGAGCATTTCCACGAGCAGGTTATTGCCAAGAAAAAACTCAACGGCCAGGCGCGTGCTATGATTGTCACTGCCAGCATTCCTCGATGCATCGAATACTATTATGCAATCAATAAATGCTTGGAAGATCGCCACAGCCCGTATAAGTCTATCGTGGCATTCTCCGGGGAGCATAAGTATCACGGTGCAGAGCCTGCACTTACCTCTGCTGATTTGAACGGTTTTTCGGATGCAAAGATTCCAAAGGAGTTCAAGAAAGATCCGTATAGGATTCTGATAGTAGCAGACATGTTCCAGACCGGTTTCGATGAACCGCTCCTTCAGACAATGTATGTTGATAAGCCTTTGTTTGACATTACAGCGGTGCAAACACTTTCTCGTCTTAATCGAGCTCATCCAGGCAAGGATGAAGTGTATGTTTTGGATTTCGCAAATAAAACAAAATCAATAGAGGATGCATTTTCGAAGTTTTATCGTACCACCATTCTTTCGGGAGAAACTGATCCGAATAAGCTATATGATCTTACTTCACTCCTGGAGAGCTTCCAGGTTTATGATGAGAACGACGTTGAAAAGCTGGTTGAATTATTCCTAAGCGGGGCAGAACGCGACAGGCTTGATCCAATTCTTGATGCGTGTGCTGCAATTTATAAACAGCTTGAACTTGATGATAAAATCAAGTTTAAGAGTGCGGCGAAGTCGTTTGTACGTACCTATGGATTCCTTGGTGCAATTCTCCCGTATGGAAATGTAGATTGGGAAAAGTTGTCTATCTTCATGAACCTGCTTATCCCTAAACTGCCGACCCCTGGCGTGGACGATCTTTCAGAGGGTATTCTTTCTACGATAGATCTGAATAGTTATCGTAATGAAGCACGGGAAGCTATCTCAATCAAGCTTGAAGATTCGGATGCAGAGATCAAACCGGTACCTGCAGGAACTGTGGGCCATCTCGTTGAACCGGAATTAGATCTTCTTTCCAAGATAATTCTGGACTTTAATGACATGTTTGGAAATATCCAATGGAATGATGCGGACAACGTTCAGAGGCAGATTTTGGTTATTCCGGAGATGGTATCAAAGGATAAGAAATACCAAAATGCCATGAAAAATTCAGATGAACAGGAAGCTCGAACAGAAAGCGAGAGAGCTCTCCAATCTGTTATTTTCTCTATCATGGCAGATAACATGGAGCTGTTTAAGCAATACCAAGATAATCCTTCGTTTAAGAAATGGCTTTCGGATTTAGTATTCAATCTGACATATAATAAAAACGGTGAACCGTATAAGACGCCGGAAACGACAACCTAAATGAAAGGAATGTATCGAGTGTGAAAACAATTCGTGTTGTTGCGGCGGTTATCTGCGATTCGTATGAAAAGAAGTCAAAGATATTTGCTACCGCCCGTGGTTATGGCGAGTTCAAAGGCCAGTGGGAGTTTCCTGGTGGAAAGATTGAGGCTGGGGAGGCTCCGGCGGAAGCGCTCCAGCGAGAGATCAAAGAGGAACTTGAAGCGGAAATTCAGGTATATGGCCTGATCAAGACCATAGAATATGATTATCCGGAGTTCCACCTATCGATGGATTGCTTTTGGGCAGAGGTGATAAAGGGAGAGCTGGTGTTGAAGGAAGCTGAGGCTGCCCGGTGGCTCACAAAAGACGATCTGGAATCGGTACAATGGCTCCCTGCAGATCTTGAACTGATAAATGACATACGAAAAGACCTGATGTAAGGCCGA
The DNA here is from genome assembly GCA_024699575.1 of Acetatifactor sp. Classification (GTDB taxonomy): domain Bacteria; phylum Bacillota; class Clostridia; order Lachnospirales; family Lachnospiraceae; genus Acetatifactor. The sequence continues at coordinate 4,497 of JAILPF010000266.1, forward strand.
TGCTGGAAGCAGCACCGGTCTTTTTTTGTGTCTTTTGTTATCAATAGATAATTTCTAAAATTGATTGTTGACTGTTACAGGAATCGGTATTATTTTGTTAACAAGAGATACAGAGAAGGTTCGAATGTTAACAGATGAACAAGGAAAACTTAAGAAAGGGATTGATAACATGGAAGATGATTTTTTCAAATTACCAATGGATACCTGCTTATATGTAGACTTTGACGGGGAGAAATATACCGTCCTCCGAAATGGGGCCAAGGAATACGGAATTGGAGAAATGCTTTGTGAAATGGGTAATGTCTCCCCTTCAGAAATCAAGGAAGTACTGTTTAAATGTGCGGGTTTAGATAAAAAACCAACAGTTGACCGTTTGGGAGAGGTTTTTGTTGAGCTGGATGGTCTGCTTATCGAGAGCTTTGGAGTCGTTGCCGGTGCGATCATCGGAAATGAATTGATAAGCATGACAGCTGATTACC
>JAILPF010000318.1 GCA_024699575.1 Acetatifactor sp.
CATAGCTGTCACCAGCTTTCTCCCATCCGCTTTGGGAGTGATGTCCGTCACCATGGTACGAAGCAGATAGGGGATTTGTTCCTCCAGTACCATTTGGATATACCGGTCCGCATACTCCGGTCCAGTCAGTTCCTCTTTAAAAGTATGCAGGCCAAATCCATTGTGAATACACTGGTTCAAAATGCCTCCCAGCTCTTTATCTCTCTCCAGAATCAGTATATTTTCGCAACCCGCTTTTTTTGCGGAAAGTGCTGCTGCCAGCCCTGCTGGGCCTCCGCCAATAATTACCACATCAATCTTTTTGGTGCTCATTGCAGCCCTCCTTCCTTGGTATATCCGGTCAATACCACGGAATCCGCTCCGGACTTTTTGATGTTACCACGGTCTGTCTCAAGTTCTCTTGCCAGTATTTCCACTGCCTTAGGCGAACAGAAGCCGGACTGGCATCTGCCCATTCCCGCACGTGTCCTGCGCTTCACCCCATCCAGCGTAGTAGCACCCACCGGTCTGTGAATCGCCTCCACAATTTCCGCCTCCGTCACCAGTTCACATCGGCAAATCACATTGGCATATGCCGGATTTTCCGCAATCAGTCTCATGCGCTCCTTGTCGGATGCCAGCGCCATATTGGGAATCCCAACTCGCCTTGCGCAAAAGTCATCTCTCTCCTCTGCCGGTGCGTAAGTCTGCACCAGCTGTGCCACATACTCCGCCACTGCAGGAGCGCAGGTAAGTCCCGGTGATTCCATGCCTGCCACATCAAAAAATCCCGGAGCATCTTTTACCTGTTCTATCAAGAAGTCGGAGTTCCCCCCTTCCTCATCCTCCAGATGAGCCCGAAGTCCTGCAAACGTAGTGATAACCTGTCCTGCACTCACTTTTTTCGCACTGCGGCTGCCCATGGACAGAACTATTTCGATTCCGGCGGCAGTGGTATCCACACCTTCTTTATTTTCAATATCTTCCGCGGTTGGTCCCACCAGAAGGTTTCCGTGAACTGTGGGTGTCACCAATATCCCTTTTCCCAATTTGGAAGGCAATTGAAAAATGGTGGAATGCACCATGTCCCCAACCTTTTTATCCATAAGGCAGTACTCGCCTTTTCTTGCAGTTATTTTTATTTTATTTGCACTCACCATATTGTGAATGGCATCCGCATATACTCCTGCTGCGTTCACCACCACCGGTGTCTCAAAGCATTCCTCACCCGTCTGAATCCTATAAAATGCCACATTATCTTTGTCTGTTTGTTTCTCAATGGAGGTCACCTCATGCCCCAGATAGAAATCCACCCCATTCTCCGCTGCATTTTCTGCGAGTGCAATGGTCATTCCAAAAGGACAGACAATCCCGCCGGTGGGTGCATACAATGCAGCCACAATCCCATCGGAAAGATTAGGCTCCATGGCAAGTACCTCTTCACGCTTGAGAATCCTAAGTCCCATAACGCCGTTCTTTTCTCCTCGCACTTTCAGTTCCTCCAAAACAGAAAGCCCGTCTGTATCAAAACTCAAAACCAAGGAGCCGTTTCGTTTGAATGGGAAATCCAGTTCCCCGGACAATGCCTCCATCCTCTCATTGCCGAGTACGTTCAGTTTCGCTTTCAAGGTACCCGGTATCGCATCATGTCCTGCATGAACGATTCCACTGTTTGCCTTGCTTGTTCCCTCACAGACATCCAGCGCCCGCTCCAGAACCGCCACTCTCCGTTTCCACTTTGACAGTTCTCTTGCAACTGCGCAGCCATTCACGCCCGCTCCTATCACAACCACATCATATCGCTTCATGCACGCCCTCCATTTCCCAAAATTTCAGTACGTTTCTATTACATACAGTATAACATCTTTTGCAACGATAAACCACTTTAACGTGCAATAATTTTTATTGCCTATTTATGTCATATCATTTATGATAATGGCATAGTAAAAAAAATTAATAAAGGGAGTGTATAAGAATATGAATAAAGATTCGAAACGCAATCGACAGAATGGTTTTGAAACCATGGATGGCGGACAGACAACTTCAAAAGCGAAACGCAGCGGTGGACTGTTCGGCATCATTCTTTTCATAATCATTGCAGCAGTGCTCTTGTTTGATTCCACTTATCAGGTCAGGGAGCAGGAGCAGGCAGTATTGGTTACCCTGGGAAAAGCACAGCCGATCACAGATTCAGGTCTTCACTTTAAGATACCGTTTATTCAGCATGTGCGAAAAGTTAATACAACTATTCAAGGTTTTTCCATCGGATATGGAAGCGACAACGAAGCTGTCACAGACGAAAGTCTGATGATCACTTCCGATTTCAATTTTGTAAATGTGGACTTCTTCGTGGAATACCGCTACAGCGACCCCGTAAAAGCGCTTTACGCATCCAAGAATCCTGTTGAAATTTTAAGGAACGTCAGCCAAAGCTCCATCCGTACCGTCATCGGAAGTTATCCTGTGGACGAAGTACTGACCACCGGTAAAAATGAGATTCAGGCATCCATCAAAGAAATGATTATCGACCGACTGGATGATCAGGATATCGGTATCCAGCTTGTAAATATCACCATTCAGGATTCCGAGCCCCCCACAGAGGAAGTTATGGAGGCTTTCAAAGCAGTTGAAACCGCAAAACAGGGTAAGGAAACCGCGCTGAACAATGCAAATAAGTACCGTAACGAACAGCTTCCGGGTGCGCAGGCAAAAGCAGACGGTATTATCAAGGACGCCGAGGCAGAAAAGACCCGCCGCATCAACGAGGCTACCGCGCAGGTTGCCCGCTTCAACGCTATGTATCAGGAGTATATCAAAAATCCATCCGTCACGAAACAGCGTATGTTCTATGAGGCAATGGAAGATATCCTGCCTGACTTAAAGGTTATCATTGAAGGAGCAAGCGGAAATATGCAGACCTTCTATCCCATCGAATCCTTCGCAACCATCGGAAACACATCGGACGTTTCACAGCAAACATCTGCAGACAATGTTTCAAGCGATGAAAATTAAGGAGGAAAACAGTTTATGAAGACAGTGAAAAGAATTTCTTTACTAATAGTGCTTATTGCACTTGTTATTGTTGGTTCCTCATGTATTGTCGTTACCAACGAAAATCAATACAGTTTAATCAGACAGTTCGGAAAAATCGATCATGTTGTTTCCAGCGCAGGAGTAAGCTTTAAGATTCCTTTTGTACAGAGCGTGGATACCCTTCCAAAAGAAACATTACTGTATGATTTATCTCCTTCCGATGTCATCACCAGTGACAAGAAAACAATG
>JAILPF010000323.1 GCA_024699575.1 Acetatifactor sp.
AGATGAAAAAGGCGTTTGCTGAGTATGATACGGAAGTTAAAACAGGGGTATTCCCGGGAACAGAACATAGCTTTCAGATAGACCCTGAGATTATGCTGCAAATCAGAAGTGCGGTATCGGTAAAAATGGACAATAGAGTAATGACAGAAGGAGAGGCAGTATGATAGTAGCAACAACCATCGAAGATGTAAAAAAATATGTGAAAGAATGGAAAAAACAGGGATTCTCCATTGGGCTTGTGCCGACAATGGGTTATTTGCATGAGGGGCATGCGAGCCTGATTAAGCGGGCAAAAAGCGAGTGTGATAAAGTGATTGTTTCAGACTTTGTGAACCCGATACAGTTTGGACCCAAGGAGGATTTGGCAACCTATCCCAGAGATTTTGATGCGGATTGTAAGCTCTGTGAAGAGCTTGGAACGGATATCGTCTTTCATCCGGAACCATCTGAAATGTACCGGGAGGGATTCCACTCCTATGTCGGTGTGGATGTACTATCCTCTGAACTGTGTGGAAAGAGCCGCCCTATTCACTTTAATGGCGTATGTACGGTGGTCAGCAAGCTTTTCCACATTTCGGAGGCAGATAAGGCATACTTTGGACAAAAGGATGCTCAGCAGCTTGCCATAGTAAAGAGAATGGTACGCGATTTGAATTTTAATATTGAGATTATAGGATGCCCCATCATCCGTGAGGAAGACGGATTGGCGAAAAGCTCCCGCAACACTTATCTTTCTGCTGGGGAACGTAAGAAAGCACTGGTTCTTCATAAAGCACTCACAGAAGGGGAAAAAATGGTTAGGGCCGGGGAGAAGGATGCGGGAAAAGTTATCCGGGCAGTCAGAGAAATCATAGAATCAGAGCCTGTTGCGAGAATCGATTATGTTGAGATTGTGGATTGGAATGAGCTTCAGAAGGTAGATATTATCGATGGTCCCATCTTGATGGCGGTTGCTGTTTTCATCGGAGAAAAGGTCAGACTGATTGATAACTTCATTGTAGAGTAAATTAGGATAAGGACAGGTAGGATTATGAATTTAACAATGTTAAAAGGGAAGATACACAGAGCGACGGTTACTCAGGCGGAGCTGAATTATGTGGGGAGTATCACAATAGATGAAGATCTTCTGGACGCAGCGGGGATTCTTGAGTATGAGATGGTGCAGATAGTGGATGTGGAGAACGGGAACCGCTTTGAAACCTATACAATCGCAGGTGAGAGAGGAAGCGGTGTCATTTGCCTGAACGGTGCAGCAGCCAGATGCGTTTCCGTGAATGATCACGTCATCATCATGTGCTACTGCAGTATCAGTGCCGAGGAGGCAAAGGATCACAGACCCACAGTGGTCTTTGTGGATGAAAACAATAAGGCCAGCCGAATCACATCCTATGAAAAGCATGGATTGCTTACCATGTGAGAAACCTTATTTTTTATGAATGGTGTCAAGGCGGAGCATGTTGGTATTGCCTCTGCCTTCACCGATTCTGCCACCGGTCAGAACCACATTGTCGCCGTCTTTTAGACCGAGGACGGCCTCTGCTTCTTTCATAGCGTGATAGAAGATAATGTCTAAGGAGTCAAATTCTTCACAGAGAAGAGGAAGAACACCCCAGCTTAGAGCCAGCTTTCTGTATGCTTTGGTGGAGGTGGTGATGCCGATAATCTGTACAGGACAGCGGAAACGGCTGATCATTCTGGCTGTGAGTCCGCTCATGGAATTTACGGCGATACATTTTGCATTGACGTCGATTGCCATGGAGCAGGCTGCATGGGAAACAGCATCCAGATTGTTTCTGGTAATAAAGTGCATCTGCTCAAATTTAGCGGCGTAATCAATGTGTTCTTCTGTAGCCAGGGCAACCTCTGCCATGGCTTTAACGGCCTCGACGGGATGTTTTCCGGCAGCAGACTCCCCGGAAAGCATGATTGCACTCGCCCCGTCATAGATAGCATTGGCGATATCGGACACTTCCGCACGGGTGGGGCGGATATTTTCTATCATGGATTCCAGCATTTCAGTGGCAATAATAACACGCTTGCCAAGCATACGGCATTTCTCAACAATTTCTTTCTGCACTGCGGGAACCTCCGCAAAAGAGATTTCCACACCCAGGTCACCTCTTGCGACCATAATACCATCTGCGTATGCACAGATGTCTTCCACATGGTCGATTCCGGACTGATTCTCAATTTTAGCGATAATATCAATATCTTTTCCGCCATTGGCGTCAAGAAAATCTCTCAGCGCCTTAGCGTCTTCCCCTGTGGAGACAAAAGAGGCAGCCACAAAATCCACACCGTTTTCAATGCCGAACAACAAATCGGATTTATCCTGCTCGCTCAGGTAATCACCACGCAGTACTTTGCCGGGGAAGTTCATACTTTTTTTGTCGGAGAGCGTTCCTCCGGACAGCACGGTGCAATGGACATCGTTTCCATTGATTTCACTTACCTCTAAAACTACAAGACCGTTATTGACCAGAATGCGGTCTCCCTTAGAGAGCTCTGAGCGAAAATTTTTATAGCTTACAGATACTTTGGTTTCGTCTCCGACGATATCTTCGCTGGTAAATGTGAATTTGTCACCCTGCTCAAGGTGAACCTTACGATTTTCAAATGTTCCGATACGATATTCAGGACCCTTTGTATCCAGCATAATTGCTATTGGAAGCCCCTGCTCAACGCGGACTTTTTTGATTGCGTTAATTTTAGCAAGATGTTCTTCGTGAGTGCCGTGGGAAAAGTTAAGTCTCGCCACATTCATGCCGGCCTGGCACATTTGGGCAAGTACTTCTTCAGATTCGCTGGATGGACCGATAGTGCAGATAATTTTTGTTTTTCTCATACTGTTGCTCCTCTTTGCTGCTGTCTGATTTTCATAGATTGTAATGGTGTGTTTTTGCGCACCGAGAACTATTATAACACAAAAAGAGAAAGTGCATAGAATTGTTTTTATTGTAAAATGAAGAAGAGCAAGGTATAATGAAAGAGACGTTGTAAAGTCAAATATTGCGGAAAGGATGGGTCGGGTTATAAAATGTCATTTTGTATTATCACGGACTCCGCATCAGATATACCGGAAAGTGTGAAAAAAGAGTACAATCTTCATGTGATTCCTACTCCTGTGACGATTGAAGGGGTTGATTACTTTGATGAGGAGACAATCTTTCCGGATCAGTTTTACGAAATTCAGGCGCAAGGGAAGGACATTAAAACATACCACATCAGCCAATACATGTTTGAAGAACATTTCAGACCGTTTGCACAACGCGGTGATGAGGTGTTATATATATGCTTTTCCACCGGAATTGCGGGAACATTCCAGGCGGCAAATCTTGCATATGATGAATTGAAGGAAGAGTTTCCTGATTTTCTCATGACAATCGTTGATTCCAAGTGTGCCTCTCTCGGATTTGGTCTGGTGGTTGAAAGGCTTCTGCGTATGCAGAAAAACGGTGCACCGAGAGAAATGTTGATTCAGGCTGCGTACTATTTTTGTGCACACATGGAGCATGCGGTAACGGTGACTGAACTGGATTATCTCTTTAAGGGTGGGCGACTCAGCAGAACTTCATTTCTGGCAGGAACCGTACTGGATATCAAGCCAATCATCATCGTAGATGAGGCAGGCTCCTTAAAAGCTGTGGAAAAGGTGAGAGGCTGGAAAAAGGCTCAGAAAAGAATCCTTGATATGGTTGGAGAAAAGGGGAAAAATCTGGAACAGCAGACGGTTGGAGTATGCTATGGAACGGATAAAGATGCGTTTGAGTTTCTGAAACAACAGCTCGTCGAAAAGTATCATGTAAAGGATATTTTGGAGAGCAGAGTGGGATGTGCAATCGGTGCACATACAGGCCCCAGCATTCTCGGTATCGTTTTCTTTAATGAAGTAAATGAGGAATATCAGTCTTATTTGAAATAATCGTGAAAGGATAAAAGGGTATGAAGCGTAAAGTTCTGTCAGCTGTTCTTGTGGCAGTGTGCATGTTGGCTGGCTGTGGGAGCCAGGAAGAAATGGTGATTCAGACGATTGAAGGCGAGAAAATCGAGGAGGAAACTCAAACGGTTGAGGAGAATTCGCAAGAGGAAGAAGCACCGGAAGAAGTTTCTGAGTTTGAAGTAATTACAGAAAGAAAAGTAGTCGATGGGAAAATGCAGAGTTACCTTACCGGTGAGTGGAAGGATGAGGCTGTAGTAAATAGAAGAAGCATCGCAGTCATGATGCCCAACAATAAGGCTGCATTACCTCAGTACGGTATCTCAAAGGCCAGCATCATTTACGAGGCACCCGTTGAGGGACGTATTACCCGTCTGATGGGTATTTTTGAGGATTATGATGATTTGGAGCGCATCGGACCGGTCAGAAGCTCCAGAGATTATTACATCTATGAAGCAATGGCATTTGATTCTATCTATGTAAACTGGGGCTTGGCCGTTCCCTATGTAGCGCCCCTCATCAATACGGATAGAGTGGACAATGTCAGCCAGGCTGTTGAGGGAATTGACAAGCCGGCAGCAGAAGCATTTGACAGAGTATCCCGTCCCGGTTATAAGACAGAATACACCGGTTATCTGTTTATCAATGGTTTGAATAAAGCAATTGACAGATTGGGATATGAAAAAAATCTGACAGACCGATTTGTTGATACTTACAAATTTGCGGGAGACGGACATAGAGCGACCTATGACGAGTATCCAAGTGCTACAAAGATTTATCCCGGAGGAACCAGCTCCAACAGCAGTGGATATGGAAGTATAGCTGCTACATTTACGTACAACGAGGAAGACCAGTTATATTACCGTTCTGAGTACAACGCTCCTCAGGTAGATGAATTGACAGGTGAGCAGCTTGCTGTTTCAAACGTAATTTTCAAAATCTGCCACGGCGAAGTAAGAGATGACCATGATTATCTTGCCTTTGGCGTACACGGAGAGGGCGATTGTATTGTCTTCACAAACGGTAAAGTGATTAAGGGAACATGGAAGAGAACAGGCGATTACGAACCCAACATCTTATTGGATGAGAATGGAGAAGAGATCGTTCTGAATCAGGGTAAAACATGGCTGTGTAATATCTGGAAAGAGTATCAGGAATTTGTTTCCTACGAATAAAGAATCGTAAATCCCGGGAACATCAGTTGTTTCCGGGATTTTTTATGCGTTTTATAAAATTTCAAAATAAATTTTCATAAAAGTATTGACAATTGAAAAATTTCCATGTAGAATAACCAATGTTGTAGCGCGGAGCTAATAAAGCTTGTGGCAACAAGGATTGTATTTAGGCCCAGATAGCTCAGTTGGTAGAGCAGAGGACTGAAAATCCTCGTGTCACTGGTTCGATTCCGGTTCTGGGCATTCCGCAGGAAGTCATCTTAGGATGACCGACTGCTTAACATATATGCGGGTGTAGTTCAATGGTAGAACACTAGCCTTCCAAGCTAGATACGTGGGTTCGATTCCCATCACCCGCTTTGCAGAAATAATATTCTGCGCTATGAGTTGAATAGGATTGCGATAGGAGACTCGTAGGAACAATCAATTTCATACCTTCATAAACAGGTGTAAACCTGTATAAACATGCGCGAGTGGCTCAGCGGTGGAGCACCTCCTTGCCAAGGAGGGGGTCGCGGGTTCGATCCCCGTCTCGCGCTCTCGGGAACACAAAAAAAGAACATCCGATGGACAATGTCATTAAGTTAAGATGACAAGAAATAAGAAGAAACCGAATTACCTTCATAATAAAGGGTTAAAACTCCGGTTTCTTTTTATTTTGTTTGTATATTTCTTTTAATGATTATTAAAGACAACATTATCAGTATTCATT
>JAILPF010000339.1 GCA_024699575.1 Acetatifactor sp.
GTATCCGGGTAGAAACTTCAAAACCATATCATTTGATTTATATCGAAAACAACTTGTCCGAGATAAAACAATATCAAAAAAAACAGCATAATTCAAGCTTTTTTTCAAAATTTGTTTATTTTTTCTTAATAACTCAATTCGATTTTATATTATTTTAACTTTGCTCTCTGAAGTGTATCTCTCCGGTAGACGCATCCATACCCTCTACAATCGCCAAGGACTCTAACTGGTATCCCAGATTGCGAATCATCCTGCCACCGGCCTGAAATCCTTTCTCAATCGCGATTCCGATACCCTCAACAGTTCCGCCGGCAGCCTGTACAATCTGAATCAGTCCCTGTAAAGCACAGCCGTTTGCAAGGAAATCATCAATAATCAGTACGTGATCGTCCGGCCCCAAGAATTTCTTGGATACAATCACATGGTTAATTGTCTTATGCGTGAAGGATTCCACCTCCGCCGTATACATCTCACCATCAAGGTTAATGCTCTTGGACTTCTTGGCAAAAACCACTGGAACTCCAAAATGTAATGCGACCACACTGGCAATCCCGATGCCGGATGCCTCGATTGTGAGGATTTTATTGATGGGCTTACCGGCAAAGCGCTTCGCATACTCCTCTCCCATCTGGTCAAAAAGCTTCACATCCATCTGATGATTCAAAAAGCTGTCCACCTTCAGTACATTTCCTTCTTTTACAACTCCGTCACGTAAAATACGTTCTTCCAAAAAATTCATTGCTAAAACTTACTCCTTATTCTAATTTAAATCTTCGAACTTCTTCATCAAGTTCTTTTACAATTCCCATATTTTCAATGGCCTGTTCTCCAATATCTCCCATGTCCCCGGTAAGATTACCGGAAACCTCCGAAACATTGACAACCCCTTTTGCACTCTCTTCCACGGCAATATTCACCGCCTCAATCGACTCACGGATTACATCTATATTCTTTCGTAACTCCTCAGAGGTGGTTGCAAAATCCTGCATAACATTGTTCAGGTTTCGCGCATCGTCATGATAATTTTCAGAAACCTCCACCAGATTGGAATACCCCTTCATGGTAGCCTCCTCCAGGAAATTTAACATCTCTTCAGCTTTTTTCGCAAGTGCATCCACGGCTTCGGTCACACTTTGGCTTACCTTCTCAATATCAGCTGCCGCTGCGGCTGAATCATTGGCTAGCTTACCAATTTCACCTGCCACAACTGCAAAACCTTTTCCGGCTTCCCCTGCTCTGGCCGCCTCAATGCTGGCATTGAGCGCCAGAAGATTCGTCTGTCCCGTAATATGTATGATATTGCCTGTAAGTGTGCTTATCTGTTCCACCGCTCTGGATTCTTCAATCTTTTGGTTCACTTCCTCCGCCATTGCGGAAGCCTGTTCTTTCATCAGCTTTTGAGTTTCCAATGCCTGCTCTCTGATGGATACCGCACGTTTCTGAATATCCTCGGTAAACCTGCTCTCCTCATCAGCCTTTGTTGCCACACCATCTATCGCGCTGGTGACCTGATTTACAGAGGAATTGATCAGATTCAGCGAAGCTGTTGTTTCTTCCATGGATGCACTCATCTGCTCCATTGTCGCAGATACATCCGTGATGCTATCCTTTGCATTTTCCAGACTCTGAGCAACGGTCTGGGAGGATTCATTCAATTTCAGAGAATTGCGGGCAATATTTTTCATAATTGTCCGGATGTATTCCAAAAGTTCATTGACATTCCCCGCAATTAATTCCAATTCGTCTCCGCTGTGTACGTCCAATGTCTGAGTCAAATCACCTTCGCTGTGCACCAAATCATAGATCTTCTTATCGACAACCCTCAAACCTTTTGTAATTCTTGTAACCAGAATGTTAATAGTAATCAAAGAAAGCGCCATGCAGATTGCACCTATCACGAGCATTTTATATAAAGTAGTCTGTAAATCCTTTGCAATGGCATCCGCGTCATAATCACTTCCCAGAATCAGGGTAATATTTCCGTTTTCATCGGGAAGCGGTACATAGGATGTAATCAGTTTTCCATCCTCGGTATCATCTATATAATCCTGGCTGTATACATGTCCTGCAAAAACACTTTGCAATTCTTTATCCTCATAACCGAATTCCTGACCGAATTCTTCATAATCGCTGGAAACCTGATAATACAACATACTACCATCTGTATACAAGGTGTAAAGGAATTTAATGCCATACTCATCTGCAAATTTAATCAGGTTTTCTTTCATTTCCGAAATTGCAGCCTCATCATCAGGGTTTTCCATAATCGCCTTTAAGAGATTGTGATCAAGCTGGTCTGCTGTCACCTGTGCGCTGAGCATTGCCTGTTCCACAGCAAGCTTCACAAAACCAACCTTGGCATCCTGGTAGGAAAAGAATACTATCAGTGTGCAAATCAGTATAACGACAATACTAACCGGAATCAAAATTTTTGAGCGAATACTTAAACTTCGAACTTTGCCTGTCTTTTCCATATGCCATCCTCCTGTATACAGTTATGAATGTTTTTTCCTACCCACATTATACTTTAAAACGACATTTTTTTCAATTTTTAACTTTCATTTTCTCCATGTATTATTTCATACACAAATCCGTTGGAACTGGTAAATGTATCGACCACCTTCAGGCTTGTACCCGGGAAATGTTCCGCATAATAATCATCCAAAAAATCTCTTGTATCAAAATCCACCACCTGATAAATCAGGAAAACATGGTCATCCTCATACAAAGCCCTCGCAATGTCTGTAATGTCCTCTTTTTCCATTTTATGTTGGTACCACGGACTGTTTGG
>JAILPF010000343.1 GCA_024699575.1 Acetatifactor sp.
TGATGAAAAAAAACTGAACGAATTGGCAAACAAGGATATGATAGTGGTGCTTTGCAACTGGAAAAAGTCCAGAGAAAAATACCGGCGCTATCGTATCCTTTTGCTTTGGATTCTTTTCATTGGAATGGGCGCTTTTCTGGGTTACGGTTATTATCTTATAGACAGTACCATCCCTTCTGTAATACACGTAAGAGCAGATGCGGAAGAGAATTTTGATCTGGGGATTCCTGCCACCGCAAAATTTGTCAGCAATATTCCCCAAGATGCAATTACCATAGATTTAAGTAAACCAGTAACCTTTCGGACCGGACATCAGACGGAATTTAATACGCAGATACGTTTTATGGGTATCTGGCCGCTTAAGCAGATGTATATCCGGGTGATGGAGGAAAAGAGACTGATTCCGGTGGGAACACCTATCGGAATCTACGTAAAAGCGGAAGGCATCATGGTAATAGGAACGGGAGAATTTGAGGGACCGGATGGAAAAAAATATGCTCCGGCAAAAAGCTTATTGAAATCAGGTGACTATATCCAAAAAATAAATGGAGAGATTATTAAGGACAAAGATTCATTTATGGAAAAAATAAAATCCGGTGATGGCGGAGCTATTCAACTGACGGTAGAGAGGAATGGAAAAACACAGGAGATAACAATCAATCCGATGCATGACCGGGGAGGGACACTTAAGATCGGAGTGTGGATACGTGATAATACGCAAGGGGTAGGAACCCTGACTTATATAGATGAAGACGGATATTTTGGTGCATTGGGTCATGGAATAACAGATGTGGATACCAATCGACTGATTACAATCAATGACGGAACCTTATACGAAACTGAAATCATATCAATAGAAAAAGGAGCTGTCGGACATCCGGGAGAACTGGTTGGAATGATTGTTTATTCAAATGATAGAATTCTGGGTGATATCGACGTAAACAGTGAGCGAGGAATTTTTGGCAAGTGCAATGAAATTGCCAGAATCGAAGCAACAGAGGAACCATTGCCAATCGCCTTTAAGCAGGAGATAGATAGAGGTGCCGCTCAGATTCTCTGTACAGTGGATGGACAGACCAGATATTATGATATTGAAATAACAGCGATACACATGGACCATGATAATGTAAACAGAGGTCTGGAAATCAAAGTGACAGACAACGAATTGATTGAATTGACCGGTGGAATCGTTCAGGGAATGAGCGGAGCCCCCATTATCCAAAACAACAAAATTGTTGGAGCTGTAACCCACGTCCTCGTCCAGGACAGCACCAGGGGATATGGGATATTTATTGAAAATATGCTGGAGCATTAAGCCAATCGTATTTTACAAAATAAAGATTTTCATGGTAAAATATATGACAGATTTAATGGCGAAAGCGGATTTGAGAGTGAAATGTGAGGTAAGTGAATTGAAAGAATACAAAATATTGATTGTGTCGGATTCCCATGGAATCTACGAGGGAATCCGACAGGCAATTGAACGTGAGCTGCCCTTTAATCTGTTAGTCCATTGCGGAGATATCGAAGGCAATTTAGAAAGGTGCATAGGTGATGCCCCTGCTTTTGAAGTGAAAGCTGTGAAAGGTAATTGCGATTACGGAGATCGGCTGCCGCCGGAAGAAGAATTTAAAGCAGGATTCTGTAATGTATTTGTCACTCATGGTGACAAGTACAATGTCAAATATGACCGGAATCTTTCTGTTCTAAAGAAAGCTGCCAAAGAAAAGATGGCGGATGTCGTTTTGTTTGGACACAGTCATTGTGCAGAGATTGTGGAGGATGAACAAAACCACATTCTGCTGATAAATCCCGGCAGTATAGGCAACCCGCGAACCGGTGCGCAGCAAAGTACATATGCAACTTTGACAATCACGGACGATTACGAAGTGCTGCCGGAATTGAAAAGCTTGTAGAGGATTTATGCAGAGCATCGTGTGAGTCTTTATGGTGATGTATCAGAAAAAAGATGTTGAATGAAAGGGTATATCGGGCGATGTATAAGTGCGAAGATAACAGTACATGTGGAAAAAAACTGAAATAAAACCGATAACCCAAGTTTGTATAGCATATTGAAGAATCAAGCAAAACATGGTAAAATAATCCTCAAAATATGCTTTAAATAATACGAATGAGTTGAGGTTTTTAATATGATAAAACAATTGATCTTGCCAGTGCTGATATGTCTTGGAATTCCCGTTTTGATTTCATTATTTTCTTCTATTTATCGAAAACGGCGGTTCCGACGAGTGGCACTGGCAATTGGCTTTATTGTCTTGCTGATTGTAACAGATAGATTCCCCATAGATTATAACATTGAGACTACAGACAAGTTTTATCTGGCGGGAAAACCTGATAATCCGTTTGCAATGAATTCTGAAGCAGATTTTGCATCCGGTAATCCGTTCGAGGCATACGTTTGTAATGCTTCGGATGTAGATTTTGGCAGCTACACAGCTGTGGACTGCCAAGAGGTCAGTGCATCCAATTTTCTGCAGACCTCAAGAGGAGTATATCCTGCTGAAAAAGCATTTGATGGGGATTTGCTTACCTGCTGGCAGGATGGTGTAGATGGATATGGTGAGGGGACAGAACTTTACGCAAAACTTTCGGAAGCCAGTGACTTACAGTATATCGTGTTTATTAATGGTCAGGCAAGGGACGATGAAAGATTTAAGAAAAACGGACGTGTCTGTCAATTGGAAATCGGAGACGGGAACTATACGGTGACTGTTAATTTGCCGGATGAGAATGTTCCTACCGCAATTAAATTGAATGGCTGGAATAATGTGTCTGAACTCCATTTCAGAATTATCAGCGTGTATCCCGGCAGTGATTATGAGGATACCTGTATTAGTGAGATTACTTGTTTTAAATAAACAGCGGAGAAATTATTTATGAAGAACAAAGTTTTGGGAATTGACCTGGGGACAACCTATTCTGCATGTGCCTTTATCGATGATGACGGCAAGGCACAGATTATTACGAACAGCGAGGGAAATCGCACCACACCATCTGTGGTGTACTTGGAACAGAAGGATTCACCGGTTGTTGGACAGACGGCAAAAGATAATCAATGTATTTATCCGGAAAAAGTTGTGTCGCTGGTTAAAAATTCCATGGGGAAGTTAAATCCCGATAAGACGCCGGTAATGATGCAGACAGAGTATGGAGAATTTATGCCGGAGGCAATTTCCAGCTTCATTTTACGTAAACTTGTTGATGATGCAAATGAGAAACTTGGACTGACAGAAGACGGAATAAAAGATGTAGTCGTTACTATACCGGCTTATTTTACAGATGCCCAACGAAAAGCAACAGATAATGCCATCAGCATGGCTGGGCTTAATCGATTGGGATTTATTAATGAGCCCACATCGGCGGCATTGTATTACGCAAAACAGAATGAAATAGAGAATGCCAATATCCTGGTGTACGATTTGGGCGGCGGAACATTTGATGTTTCCATCATACATATTGCCGGTCATGCAAGAGAAGTTGTCAGTACGAACGGTCTTCAGAAAGTCGGGGGCAGTTTTTTTGACAAAGAGGTAGTTCAAAGAATCTGCAGTGATTTTGCGAAAAAACATAATATCGAATTAACCGATTCTGAATATGCAGCAGATTTACAGGATCTTTATGGAAAAGCAGAACGTGCCAAAATTAAGCTTTCCAGTGCCATGTCGACTGAACTCGTTGTGAGAGTCGGAAGTATCGTTGAAAAATATGTGATAACCAGAGAAGATTTTGAAGAGATTGTGTCAAGATTGTATCAGAAGACAGAGGCTTGTATCCGAAAGGCTTTGAAAGATGCATCTCTTTCCAACGACCAGATTGATAAGGTCGTTCTGGTTGGAGGATGTAGTCGGATTCCGTATATTCAACAGAAGATTGAGGAATATTTTGGGAAAAAACCTTGTCTGGATGTGAATCCGGATGAGGTTGTTGCGCTGGGAGCTGCTGTATATGCTGTTCAGCTCAAAGAAGGAAAAGATGTGGAAATCAGTGATGTTAATTCCCACAGTATTGGAATTCGTGCCAGAAATCCCAAGACAGGGCAGGAATATAATGATATTCTGATCCGCAGGAACACAAAACTTCCTGCGTGTGTGGAAAGACAGTATTCGCTGCAGGGAACAGAGAGCCGCAGACTTTTTGTAAATGTTTTTGAGGGTGAGTACAGTGAAATCAGTGATGTATCGGAAATTTGCGCAGTGCATGTTGACATTCCGGAGGATTTAAAAAAAGATACGAGAATTTTCATCAAACTGGAAGTAGACAAATATCAAATCCTCCATCTGTATGTGCGGTTGCCGGATGCGGGAAATGTCGAGAAGGAGATTAAATTCGAGAGAAAGAGTAATATATCTGAGGCACAGATTTCCGAATGGAAGAAAGCGAATGTGAACAGGACCTCAAGCACCGCTGAAAAGGCGGATGAAAGTACCCGGAAAAAGGGAGGATTTTTTGCAAAATTTTTTGGAGGGGAATCGGAAAAGGCTGTAGAATCAGAGGAAGAAAACAATACAGGAAAGCCGGATGAAGGAGAGTTGATTATGCCTGCTCTCAAAAAGACAAAGGTGCAGGAAAAGGAAATTGATCCGGCAAAGAAAATTCCTTCGGCTGTGCTGAGTGTAATGCAGAATATTGTAGGCATGGAAGAGGTCGCTGAGGCACTTCGTGATTATAAAAACCGATATGAGATGCAACAGAAACGAAGTGCATTTATGAGGGCTGATGCATTTAATCATTGCATCGCCATTTATGGAAAACAGGGTATCGGTATTACTACTGCAGCAACCGTTTTTGCAACTTCACTGTATAAGCTCGGGCTGGTTGAAAAGGCTGTTCCGGTTATGGCAACCTACGATGACCTTGTAAAAAAGGATGAGCAGGAGACTGTTAATGCAATACAGACATTTTTTCAGAACGCGATGGATGGCGTATTGATTATTGATGATTTTCATCGGTTTCAGAATGACAATGTGACGGCTGCAGGAATGCAGGCAGTAGATTTATTGCTGAAGGCATACGAGGAGTCTAAACATCAGGTCACACTGATTATTGCAGGTTATGCGGTTGAAATGAAGAAACTGATGGAAGTAAAGGACAGATTTGCCCGTCTGTTTGTGAGCAATGACATAGAAATGCTTGATTATTCTGCACCTGAATATGTTCAAATTCTTCATTGTGTAGCGGAAAGCAGGGGATACGTTGTCGATAATCTGGTAGATGCCGTGCTGGAAAAACATATAAAGGGTATGATGAAAATGCCTGATTTCAAGCATATTTATTATCTTCTGGATGAACTCCTTGATCCGGCTATCACAGATGCAGCAAACAAGGCAAGTGCGAAACGTCGTGCGACTGAGGACGATTACACAATTTTAAGAAGGGAAAACTTCATCCTGAATGAATCAGAAAAGAGCCTGCCCGAGCTTTTAGAGGAACTGGATTCCCTGACCGGTCTGAAAAAAGTGAAAGAGAAGATTCACAGGCTGGTGAAGATTCAGGAAGCCAATCAGAAGGCGGAAAGAGAGGGAAGGGAACTTCCGGGTTCTCAGGGAACGATGCATATGGTCTTCACCGGAAACGCCGGAACGGGAAAGACTGTCGTGGCCCGCATGGTTGCGGAAATTTACAGAGAGCTTGGCGTAGTCTCAAAGGGACATCTTGTTGAGGTTACAAGACAGGATCTTGTCTCTGAATTTGTAGGTAAAACAGCGAAGCTTGTTGATGAAAAAGTGAAGGAAGCAATGGGGGGAGTTCTGTTTATCGATGAAGCTTATTCCCTATGTAAGGATGATAATGATTCTTTCGGAAAGGAAGCAATTGATACTCTGGTTCCGCTCCTTGAAAATCACCGCAAGGATTTTGTGTGTATTCTTGCGGGATATACGAAAGACATGAATGAATTCATGACGCATAATCAGGGCCTTGACAGCAGGTTCCCTCAGGATAATCGAATTGAGTTCGAAGATTATTCTTTGGACGAACTGGTTTCCATTTTCAAGAGAACAGCCTCAGAGGCAGGATATATTCTCACAGGTAGTGCATTGGAAGCGGTTAGGGGAGTTATCAATGACAAAATGCGTGTGCCCGGGTTTGGAAACGGACGGGGTGTAAGAAATATTTTTGAAAGCGTTGTTGAATGTCAACAGACCAGAATAGCAGGTCTGGCTGACTGGGGTGACAATGAACAGAAAATTATCCGCGTGGAGGATGTTGGAGATGGCTCATTGCTCGAGAACAGAAGCTTTGACGAGGTAATGAAAGAACTGGATTCCCTGACCGGTCTTGCCGGTGTAAAACAGAGGGTCAGAGAAATTGCAAACGTTGTCATAGTGAACGAAGAGCGCAAGGCAAACGGTGTAAAGGAGCTAAGCACCGGTTCCAATCATATGGTATTCACGGGCAGCCCGGGTACCGGTAAAACTACAGTTGCAAGAATGATTGCCAAAATCTATAAGAGCCTTGGTGTGATTCCAACGGATCATTGCGTGGAGGTTTCTAAAGATGATCTGGTTGGAAAATATGTAGGAGATACTACAGACAAGACCAGGAAAGTAATACAGAGTGCCTTTGGGGGTGTCTTATTTATTGATGAGGCGTATCAGTTAATTTCCGAGGGAAATGCTTATGCAAAAGAGGCGTTGGATGAGCTCCTCTCCATGATGGAGAATAATCGAGATAAGTTTATCTGCATTGTGGCCGGATATGAAAAGGACATGCAGAAGCTTTTGGATTATAATGAGGGCTTCTCCAGTCGTTTTAAAACGTTCATCAAATTTGAGGATTACACTGCTGACGAGTTGTTCACTATTTTTAAACACAATATGCAGAATGATGGACTGATTTTGGGAGATGGAGTTGAGGAGACTGCGAAGAGACTGATTGATTCCCAATGCAAATTACCTAAATTCGGTAATGCCAGAGGTGTGCGCAACATTTGTGATAATATTAAAACGAATCAGATGAACCGTATAGCGATGATACCGAACAAGGATGCTGCCATTCTAAATACCATCCAAAAAGAGGATGTTGCAAAACTGATGGGTGGGGCAGAGATTCAGAATGTGGATGATATTCTGATGGAATTGAATGGCTATATCGGGCTTTCCAATGTTAAGAAATTTGTGAATGAACTGGCTGATTCCGCCCGTGTGGCAAAGTTGCGTCGGGATAAAGGGCTGGAAACAGATGAGAACGGAACATTGCACATGGTCTTTACCGGAAATCCGGGTACTGGAAAGACTACTATAGCAAGATTAATCGAAAAGATTTACCATTCTCTCGGACTGATTTCCAGAAGTGATGTCGTGGAGGTAAGTGCAAAAGACCTTTTGGCGCCTTATGTCGGACAGACAGCGCAAAAAACTTCGGAAGTGGTGATACGTGCTTTAGGCGGTATTTTGTTCATCGATGAAGCCTATGCTCTTGCAAGGGATAAATTTGGACCGGATGCAATTGCGGAATTGATTACACATCTTGAGAATCACAGAAATGATTTTGTATGCATTATTGCGGGATATACGAACGAGATGGAAGAATTTCTCGAGGTGAATTCCGGACTAAGGAGCCGTTTCCCTCATATCATTGAGTTTGAGGATTATTCCCCGGATGAACTCTGCAGGATATTTGTTAAAACTTTGAAGCAGAAGAAATATGATGCGACTGCGGATACCTTGGAGGCAGTCAGAGCATATATCGGTGAAAGATATCAGACACGTGATTTCGCGAATGCCAGAGGGGTAAGAAATATTGTAGAAAATATTGTTCGTCATGCCAACAGTCGAATCAGCAAATTAGCTGATCCAAGCATGGAGGATTTGTCTACAATTTTACCGGAGGATGTTTACTAAGTTAGAAATTTTCTTGGAGGAAGGAAAAAATGGACAAAGAGAAGCTTTTAGAGCTTGAAATAGAAGCAACCGAGCTCGAAGCAATCGAGGATGCGCTTGAAGAGAAGCAGATTGATTTGGAAAATCGCATTGATGCTGCTGAGGAAAACGGTAATATCGAGAGAAAAGAGCAGTTGACAGAAGAACTGAGAAAAGTGGAAGAACTGCTTCAGCAAGCCAAGATTGAAAAGACAACAGCTGAATCCGAGCCCAAAGAGACTATTGATGCTGTAATTCCAACAGCCATAGAAGAAACTGAAGACTATATCATTCCTATTTCTTTGGAAAAGACGGAAGAAATAAAGAAAAAAGAAAAAAGCAAGGTTCAGGATGGGGAAGAAAAAGCGCATGAAGCCGAGTTGAAAGCAAAGGCGGCGCAAATCAGAAAAAAAGCAGTACAGGAAGAAAAAGCCAGAGAAAAAGAAGAGGAAAAGGCGAATAAAGAAAAAGATTCGCTTATGGAATCAAAGGATGAGTACCGGAAGTCTTTCAATCAGGGAATCATGGATTTCGCTGCATCCAAATTTGAGGAAGCATTTGCCCAAATTAAAAAAGTTGCTGATGCAGGTGAAAAATCAGGGTTATCGGAAGAAGATTTAGGACAGGCAGAGCAATTGCTTGGACGCATGTATAAAGATGGCAAGGGAACTCGTGTAGATCAGGAGCGTGCATGGTTTTGGTTCAAAAAAGCGACGGAGCATAAGAATGTCGAAGGATATCTGGCAATGGGACAGCATTATACAGAGTTAAGTCCTAAAAGCCCTAAGGAAGAAAGCGACTTCAGAGAGAATGCATTGCATTATTTTGAACTTGCAGGGAAGGCCGAAAATAAAGTCGGCAAAGAGAAATTCGTCGATATTTGTATCAAAAAAAATAACCAGATTTCCTCTTCTGATGCAAAAAAGGCAAGGAATTTTCTTGACGAGTTGATCGAACTTGAGGAAGATGCTTATCTGCGACAGATGCTCATAGATAAGAAAAAGGAATTGCGTAGGAAAAAGAAGAAAGTGAAAAGCAATTCTTATTATGCGAGATTCAGATTTGAGGATATATTTGCTGTCATCGGTTCAGTTTGCTTTGCTTATGGAGTGATTCTTTTTATGAATTATTATCTGAGCTGGGTGGACACTTTGATAAACTTCAATTATTTGGTTCCGGAGTATTTCCATTCAAAGGATAATCTGATTGGCTATTATATTTCAAACATGGCACCTATTTTGAATAATCTGTCCGACGAAACCAACTATGCTGAACAATGGGGATTTTTGTTTGTGGTTGTGGGCGCCTTTTTCTCGGGATTGTCCCCTTTCGAGGAGAGAGGAAAGAAAACAAATCTAGTCAGCGAAGTGTTATTATATAGCTCAGTTATTGTTAGTGTAGTGGGGGTATACTATCATTCCAGCGGTTATAAATTAATCGGTGGATTCCAGGGTGGTGTTAGTTCCAAGTACATATTATATGTTCTTTATGTATTCATCTGTGCATTTGTTGCAAGACTCTTGGCGCATTTGGTTCAAAAGTTTGTCTTGAAAATCAGAGGGGGCTTATAAATGGATACCATGCAGAAATATCAATACGATGAGCAAAAGGATCAAAGTGCCGCGTACAATGGTCAGATACAGGCAGATTTCTCCTTTCAGTTTGACAAGCCAACGGAGGAAATTCGGATTATGAAAGGCCAGACAGTTATTTCTGATAAGCTGGCTGAAGCATTCATGATGCCACGTTCCGGGGAATATATGGATATTTTAAAAAAACAGGCTATTTCGGCGATGTCTGATGAAGAGATAAAGAGAATCATAGCAAAGGAAATCCTTTGCGGTGGAGCTCAGAGTGTGGAAGAGGTTGTTAAACTCAAAAATTTTATGGAAAATCCGGAACTGGAGGACGAAGTGTCCGGTGAGGAAGAAAAAGCACTTGTACAGGAAATGAGCGAGGAAGATGTGGCTGATTTCCTGAAAATGCTGAATGCATCGTTTCGGGAAACGATTGCGAAGGAAGAACTGAAAATGAAAGAGTCCCTTACGGAGCTGGATAAGAAAGCAATTGATG
>JAILPF010000353.1 GCA_024699575.1 Acetatifactor sp.
CATAGCTGAAAGACCTTGCCAGACAGCGGGGAAAGTATGTATAATTAAAATAAATTATTGTAACCAGAATATGGAAGCTACCAGTGATGAGACAAGCAAGACTTTCTTTCCTACTGCCGAGTATGCTGTGGATGGAAGGACTTATTCAAAAGAATTGTATCAAGGCAGCTCCTCCTATCGTGAAGGCAAGATAATTACGGTTTTTTATAATCCGGATGACCCCGCAGTAGTGCATGCTAAAGGCGTGAAAGATTAACAAAAAAAGGAGGATCATAAAGTGGAAAAAGAAGAATTTTTGGGACTGTATAGGCATTCTTTGGCTCATGTGCTTGCAAAAGCAGTGATTGAGATTTTTGGAAAGGAACAGGTGCAGTATGCAATCGGTCCACAGATTGAAGATGGGTGCTATTATGATTTTGTACTTCCCAGAACGGTGACAGAGGATGACTACAAAACTATCGAAGATAAGATGAATGAAATCCTAAAGAGAAAAGAGGATTGGAGAAGGGAAGAAGTCTCAAGAGAAAACGCAGAGAAACTCTTTGCCGGACAGAAATACAAACTGGAAATCATCCATGATTTGCCAGAGGATGCTACCATCTCTGTCTACTATACAGGGGATGACTTTGTGGATTTATGTCGAGGACCTCATGTAGAAAATTCCAAGGAACTGTTGTCTGCGGCTTTCAAGGTGAAGTCTGCATCCAGTGCATACTGGCGAGGAGATCAAAAAAAGGATTCCATGCAGAGAATCTATCTGTATGCTTTTCCGAGTAAGGATGAGCTGAAAGCACATCTTAATTTCATCAAAGAGGCATTGGAAAGAGATCACAAAAAGATTGGTGCGAAACAGGAACTTTTTATGTTCCATGAGACTGCGCCCGGCATGCCGTACTGGCTCCCCAGAGGATGGAAGCTTTATCAGGAGTTGTTAAAATATTCCAGGGAATTGCAGGAAAGACATGGATATCAGGAAATCGCAGCTCCCCTTGTCAACAATAAGAAGCTTTGGCTGATTTCCGGACATTGGGCTCACTATGTAAACAACATGTTCATGGTACCGGGCTTTGACGGATACCTTAAGGCTGATGCAGAAGTACCCGGAGTTCTTGAGGACCTGAATGACGAAGATGCACCGGTGCATATGACGAAGCTTTCTGCACTGACTCCTTTGTACAACAGAGAAAAGGACGATACCATGGCAGCAAAGCCCATGAACTGCCCCAATGCCATGATTACCTACAAGAGAACCAATCATTCTTACAAGGAACTTCCGATTCGCTACAGTGAATATGATGTATTGCACCGCAAAGAAAAATCCGGACAGATGAATGGGTTGTTCCGTGTACAGGAATTCCGTCAGGATGATGACCATACTTTCGTAATGGAAAGCCAGATTGAATCAGAAATCGCTGATATCATGAGTATTGCGGATGAAATCTACGGAACCTTCGGAGTCACCTACAAGGCAGAGCTTTCCACAAGACCGGAGGATTTCATGGGCGATATTGAAGTGTGGAATCGTGCCGAAGCAGCCCTTAAGAAGATTCTGGATGAAAAATACGGCGAAGGCGGTTACGAGATTAATGAAGGTGACGGCGCTTTCTATGGACCAAAGATTGACCTGCAGATCAAAGATGCCCTGGGAAGAGAATGGCAGTGTGGAACCATTCAGCTTGATTTTCAGCTCCCACATAATTTTGGACTGACTTACCAGGACGCTGAAGGCAATATGGTACAGCCTGTGGTAATTCATCGTGCAATCTATGGTTCACTGGAACGTTTTATTGGTATTATTACCGAGAATTTCAAAGGAGCATTTCCGTTTTGGCTGAATCCTTACCAGGTCGGCGTGGTTCCTATTCGTGTAGAGCATAATGCCTATGCCGAGAAGGTTGTGGATGCATTAAAAGCTGCCGGTGTGCGCGTAGAAGTGGACTATGCAGATAGAAACATGAATGAAAAGATTAAAAATTATAAAGTGTTGCGTGACCCTTACATTGTCGTAGTGGGTGACAAAGAGGCTGAGGAAGGAACCGTGGCTGTTACAGTACGCGGCGAAAAGGAACAGATTCATAACCTGAAGCTGGAAAAATTTGTTGAAATCTGTCAGCAGCTTAACCGAACTCATGCAAGAGACCTGATTACCGCAAAGGATGTCTTTTGCTGAGGAAGATGAATATGGAAGTGATGGAGTGAAGTTTGTAAAATGAAAAAAAGAACGGTAAGCATATGGTGTGTGTGTTTGGCGACATTGATGCTGGCAGGATGCGGTGCAAAGGCGGAAATCGAAGAACAGACGCAAACAGTTGCAGAGCAGGACGAAACTGTGGAACAGAGTGAAACAGAAGAAGATACTGTAACGGATAAAGAGTTCGTGGTCGATTATGCACATGACTACACCGCAGAAATTCAAGAGGAAGTGAAAGCGATTGTACTTTCTTCAACATCCTTGCAGGAGGAACTTGAGAAAGTGGAGCAGCTTAGCGAAAGATATCTCCCGCTTGCCACGCAGGCACAGACTCAGGCGGAAATGAATCAGGCAGCAGGATGGTTCTACACTATTTGGGGCACGGAACTGAATGACTTGTGGAGCAGAATCAGTAATCAGGCTGATGAGCAGACCAAGGAGAGATTACTTGCCGAACAGAGAAACTGGGTGAGTATGAAAGAGGAGATAACCTTGGAATACTATGGACCTGCGGAAGAAAACGGCAGCATGTATCCCACACTTTATTCTTCCTTCTGGGAGAATAACACCAGAAACAGATGCTATATACTTGCCAGTGAACTTGCCGGGATACAGGGAGAGTCTTTTTTGCTGCCGGACAAGTCAACGAAATACGGAGTCTTCGTAGATAATCAGGGCACCGGCAGTGTGTATAGTTCTCTGATTACCCGCACAGGCTGGGAAGGCGACGATGAGGCAATTGTTTCCATATACAGATTGATTGCACTGGAAGGCTCTTTTACAGATAACGGCGACGGGACACTTTCCTTCCGGGATGAGGAATGCGATGTGGAAGGAATCATCACCATAGCCCCCTGGAACGGTGCATCTTTCGAAGTGACTGCCAGCCCGGAAGATTTCGTTGTGAGTGTAGGAGAGACATTCGAGTTTGATTTTGTATTCTAAGGGAAAGGAATGGCAAAAATCCGGCTGCTTTCGCCTCTTGCTAATTTTTGGAATAATTGATACAATATCCGACAGGGATATTTCCCTAAGATAGATTGGGTGAGGTGTAAGTTATGGAACTGATTTCATTGAACAAGGAATACAACCTTGTCAGACAGGACAACATGGAAAAGTTCATGAAAGTCAACAAATTGTATCCTACTATCGTCCTTGTTGAGGAATACTGGATTACATCGGACGAGACCATGGGCAACAGATGTGCATTTTTCGAATCTTACAGAAAGGCAGAAGAGTACGCAAATCGTCTTGCAGAGAATCATTCAGCTCTGAATGAGAACAATGCAAAGCCTTTCAGCATTTTCTTGAATGGAAAAGAGACAAAAATCGACGGACACCTGGATGAATTCCTGGCCGGTAAAATACAAATCGGTAAATAAAATAGTTCAATAAAATAACCGCAGTTTGCGGTTATTTTTCATATAATGATAATCATTTATGTGCGAACAGCTACTTTGGAAGAAGGCATAAGGGAGAAAAATTATGAGAAAACTATGCATTGCATCATGGACAGGGTATGATATTACAGATATTGAGGCGCTGCCTCTGATTGCGGAAGCGGGATTTGACGGATTTTTCCCGGACTGGGAGCCGGAAAAAGATATGAATAAGATTGCAGCGGTGGCTAAGGATTGTGGCCTCTTTTTGCAGTCTGTACACGGTCCGTTTGGAAATATGGATAAAATGTGGGAACCGGGAGCTGAAGGAGATGCGGCGGCACGGGAACTGATAGAGTGTCTGAGAGTCTGTGAGAAAATCGGAGCACCTATTATGGTGGCACATGCAATCATTGGGATGGATAAGCATGAACCAAACGACATCGGCGTGGAGCGATTTGCCCTGGTGGCAAGGGAAGCGGAGAGAGTTGGTGTTATGCTTGCTCTTGAAAACGTGGAAGGAATAGAGTATCTCCTGAAGCTTCGGGATACTATCGGTGACATGCCTTCTGTCAGATATTGTTGGGATTCCGGGCACGAAATGTGTTATAATGGTTCTATGGACGTGCCTGCCCTCTATAATGGCAAACTTATTTGTACGCATTTGAACGACAACTGTGGTCAGACGGATCCTGCTATGGTAACCTGGCATGATGACTCTCATATGATGCCTTTTGACGGAAAGGCAGATTGGCGAGGGATTGCTGACAGATTAAACCGAGAAAAATACGAAGGACCGCTGACTTTCGAGCTGACCTGCCTGAATAAGCCGGGGCGTCATACGCATGAGATTTACAGTACACTTTCGCCTGCCGAATTTTTTAAAAAGGCATATGACAAGGCAGTGGAGGTCGAAAAACTGGTGGAGAGATAGTTTTGCAAATATATGTTGCAGTGAATATACTATTAATAGGTAAAGGGAGGAAAGAAAGATGGAAAACAAAAAATCAAATGTATTAAGTGCTCTTTTTATCGGCATCGCTGTAATTGCAAGCTGTTGTATTTTGGCGTTTGCGTTTTTGCGGTATAAGGTGGACTCTTCCAGAAGCATTACAGCGACAGGTTCTGCCAGTGTGGACTTTGAAGCGGATGTGATTGTATGGCGTGGTTCGTTCTCTGCGTACTCCGGCAGTTCCGGGGAGGCTTATGAGGAAATCAAGCGCCAGGCAGCCCTTGTAGAAGATTATCTTAAGGAAAAGGGACTAAAGAGTGATGAATATGTGTTATCAGCCGTAGATATCAGAGAGCGCTCTCAAAATTACTATGATAATTACGGTAACTATATGTACAGCCTGGTAGATGGATATGAATTGTCACAGAACGTACAGGTAAGTTCCGGTAATATTGATCTGGTAGAGGATGTGTCCCGCGACATTTCCAAATTATTGGATCAAAATGTTAAACTGACAAGCGGAGCCCCGGAATATTATTGTACGGGTCTCGATTCTATCAAATTAGATTTGATTGAAAAGGCTACTGAGAATGCAAAAAGCAGAATCGATATCATGGCAGACAAGTCAGGAGCCGGCGTGGGGGTATTAAAGAACTCCAATCTAGGGGTGTTCCAGATTACAGCCAAAAACTCCGGAACGTCATATTACAGCTACGACGGTTATCTGGATACCAGTAGCCGCTACAAGACGGCATCAATCACTGTGAAGTTGGAGTATGGTATAAAATAAGTTGAAATGATGGGTTATTTGCCTATGAATAGTCGGAAGCGATACAGAGTAAAAAAACGAATATCATTTATTATACTTGCATTGTGTATTCTTACAGGGTGCGGTGCAACAGAAAATAAGTCTGCCCTGAATTCAGTATCGCAATTGAACGATTCATCTTATACCGTTGGTGTAGGAATTGGTGCAGCAAGCGAACTGGCGGTAAAGGAAACATTACCGGATGCCAAAATTGTTTATATCGATGTGCCTGATGCTTATAAAGCGGTATCACAGGAGTCAGGCTTCTCGATGAAACAATCGGTGAGGAAATCCCGATTGCTGTTGGTATCTCACCGGTAACCAAAATTCCGGATTTCTCTGATAAAGTGAACATATTCCTGGATGAAATGCGGGCGGATGGAACACTGGATGACATGTATAAAAGATGGCTTGTGGATGAGAATGAGACAATGCCGGATATTCCGACGAACGATTCCCCGGCGCAACATCTTATTGTTGGTACAACGGGAGTGGTCTATCCCTATTCCTACTATAAAGGTACTGAACTGAACGGATATGATATTGAATTGGCAAAGCGCTTTGGAGCATGGCTCGATGCTGACATTGAATTCAAAGTGTATGATTATGGAGCGATTATTATGGCGGCTCACAGCGGAGATGTGGACTGCATTATGGCAAATTTGAATGTGACACCGGAACGAAGTGAAGCAATCCTTTTTTCAGAGCCGATGTTTTGCATTAGGACGGGAATTATGGTAAGGGATGAAGCTTTAGCAGGTGGGAAATATGGGATTATTTCAGACATCAGGGAAAGCTTTTATAAAACTTTTATCAGAGAGAGCCGCTGGAAACTTTTTGTAGAAGGCATTGGGACGACATTGCTGATTACCGTTTTTTCTATTCTTTTTGGAACATTACTGGGCTTTTGTGTTTTTCTGGCGTGCAGAAATG